>JBLMYG010000070.1:0-4326 GCA_050258155.1 Acidithiobacillales bacterium | reverse complement strand
GCCACCGGGGGCGTCGGACGTCTCTTCGTCCACACGACGAACACGCAGCACGCCATCGGCGACGGCCTCGCCATGGCCGATCGCGCCGGGGCGGCCACGTTGAACCTCGAGTACGTCCAGTTTCACCCGACGACGCTCTACCATCCCGACGCCGAGCGGTTCCTCATCTCCGAGTCGCTGCGCGGCGAGGGGGCCGTCCTCGTGAACCGGACGGGAGAGGCGTTCATGCAGCGATACGACCGCCGCAGGGACCTCGCCCCCCGGGACGTCGTCACCCGCGCGATCGTGGAGGAGATGACGACGCGCGGCGAGGCCTGCGTCTATCTCGACCTGGCGCACCACTACCGGGGGAGAGGGAAGCTGGCGATCCGCGAGCGATTCCCGACGATCGCGGCCACCTGCGCGAAGTACGGGATCGACATCGCGACGGAGCCGATCCCGGTCGTGCCGGCCGCGCACTACTTCTGCGGCGGCGTCCTCGCGGACCTCGAGGGGAGGACGACGATCCGCCAGCTCTACACCGTCGGCGAGACGAGCTGCACGGGAGTTCACGGGGCCAACCGGCTCGCCTCGACCTCGCTCCTCGAGGGGCTGGTCTGGGGAACGCACGCGGCCCGGTCGATCGCCGAGCGCCTCAGAAAAGGGCAGACGCTCCCGCGGTCTCTCTTTTCGGCCATTCCGGACTGGAGGGCTCCGGGGGACGCGCTCAACGAAGACCCCGCCCTCCTCGCGCAGGACTGGGCGACCATCCGTTCCACGATGTGGAACTATGTCGGCATCGTCCGTACGAAGGCCCGACTCGCGCGGGCCGTGGCGGACCTCCGCGACCTCGAGAAGCGGATCCTCCGCTTCTACCAGGTGACGAAGATCTCGAAGAACATCGTGGACCTCTTCCACGGGGTTCGGGCGGCCTCTCTCATCGCCCAGTCGGCCTTCAAGAACCCCGTTTCCCGAGGCTGTCACTACCGGAAGAGCTGAGCCCCCGGCGTCTCCGGCACGACGACTTGCACGCACCCGAGCGCCGGGCCGACCGTGAGAGGCGTGAAACCGCATCCCTCGCCGTCCACCTGGACCTCGACCTCGTAGCCGGCCAGCGAGCGGACGGTGAACTGGCGCACCGGGAGGCGGACGACTCCGGGAAGCGAGAGCTGCTCGGCCTTCTTCCGCGACAGGAGCTGGTAGAAGCGGAAGAGAGTCGCCCGGGACGAGCCCGTGAAGAGGACGAGGTCGAGGAGGTCGTCCTCCGGATCGGCCCAGGGAGAAAGGACGGGGTTCCCGGCGTACCGCTTCGTGTTCGCCGCCACGAGAAACGTCGCCTGCCGCCGGAAGCAGCGCCCCTCCGCGTCGAGCCCATCGATCTCGAGCGAGGGAAACTCGTACTTCAGCCATTCCACTGTCGAGGTCCAGACGTAGCCGAGCCGGCCGGCGAGCTTCTTGAGGAGCGGCGGGAAGTGCGTCATGACCCGCGCGTCGAACCCCGCGCCCACGCAGAGGACGCTGGGCCGGCCGGCGGCGGTGAAGACTGCGAGAGGCCGGCGGGCCTGAGAGAGCAGATGCCTCTCGGCGAGGTCGAGGCCGGGCCCGACCCCGTACTCGCGCGCCACGACGCTCGTCGTCCCGGTCGGGAGGAACGCCAGCGGGACGCCGGAGCCGACGAGCGCCGCGGCGACCTCGGCCGCCGTCGTGTCCCCTCCGGCGGCGACGACGAGGTCCGGCCTCCCCGGGAGCGCCCGCCGGACGATCTCCGTCGCGCTTCCGAGGCCCGTGGTCGGCGCCTCTCGGAGCTCCAGGCCTCGCGCCCTCGCCCGCCCGGCGATTGCCCGGAGCTCCGGGACGCGCTTCCCGCCGCCGGCGATGGGGTTGAAGACGAGCAGCCCTCGGCGCACGATCAGCCGAAGAGCGGTCCGCCCGAAGGCGACAGCCCGAGGTGCCGGTAGGCGAGAGCCGAGGCGACCCGGCCCTTCGGCGTCCGCTGGATGAAGCCCGACTGGAGCAGGAACGGCTCGTAGAGGTCCTCGAGCGTCCCCTTGTCCTCTCCGAGCGAATGGGCGAGGGCCGAGAGGCCGACCGGGCCGCCGCCGAAGCGCTCGATCATCGTCGCCAGGATCCGGCGGTCGATGTCGTCGAGGCCGTGGTGGTCCACCTCGAGCTTGTCGAGGGCGCCCTGCGCCCCCGCGAGCGTGATGGAGGACTCGCCCGCCACCTCGGCGTAGTCGCGAACGCGCCGGAGGAGGCGGTTGGCGATGCGCGGTGTGCCGCGACTCCGGCGGGCGATCTCGGCCGCGGCCCCCTCCTCCACCGGGCACCTCAGGATGGCGGCCGACCGGACGACGATGGCGGCCAGAGCGGCGCCGTCGTAGTAGTCGAGCCGATGGGTGATGCCGAAGCGTCCCGTCAGCGGCTGCGAGAGGAGGCCCGCGCGCGTCGTTGCGCCGACGAGCGTGAAGGGGGGGAGTCTCAGCTCCACCGTCCGCGCCCCGGGGCCGGAGCCGATCAGAAGGTCGAGCTTTCCGTCCTCCAGGGCCGGGTAGAGGATCTCCTCGACGGCCGGCGGCATCCGGTGGATCTCGTCGATGAAGAGGATGTCACCCGGCGCGAGGTTCGTCAGGAGGGCAGCGAGGTCGCCCGCCTTCTCGAGGACGGGGCCCGACGTGACCCGGATCTGCGCCCCCATCTCGCGCGCCACGATGTGGGCGAGCGTCGTCTTGCCGAGGCCCGGCGGTCCCGAGAGAAGGACGTGGTCGAGCGGCTCGCGCCGACGGAGCGCGGCCTTCATGAAGACGCCGAGCGTCTCCTTCAGCTTCGGCTGGCCGACGAAGTCTCCGAGAGCGCGCGGCCGGAGCGTCGTCTCGCTTTCCGCCTCCTCCGTCTGCAGCACGCCTGACAGTATTCGTTCGTCCATTGAGAAAGTGATTATGGCTGAGGGTCAGAGAAACCGGCGATAGCGGTTGCCCTCGGCTGACCGGCGTCAAGGGTCGAGACCGCTGTGCAGCGCGCGAAGCGCGCCCTCGACACCGGTCAGCCGAGGGCACCCTTTCTGCTATCGGCGGCTGCATCAGCAGCCGCCGCATAGAAGAAGACAAATGCTTCTCCTACTTCGCCAGCGACTTCAGGGCGGCCTCGAGAAGAGCGTTCAGGTCATGGACGGCGACCTGCCGCGCGGCCGCCCTCACGGCGGACTCGGCCTGCGCCGCCTTGTAACCGAGGTTCTTCAGCGCGGCGATGGCGTCATCGACCACCGTGCTCCTGGAGGCCCGGGCGGGCGCCTCGGCGAAGCCGAAGCCCGCCATCTTCTCCTTCAGCTCGACGCCCAGCCGCTCGGCCAGCTTCCGTCCGACGCCGGGGATCGAAGAGAGGAGCCGGGCGTTCTGCGCGGCGATGGCCCCGACGAGCTCCGGGAGCGGAAGCCCCGAGAGGATCGCCAGCGCCACCTTCGGTCCGATGCCGGAGACGGAGAGAAGGGTCTCGAAGACGAGCCTCTCCTGCTTCGAGACGAAGCCGAAGAGCTGGATGGCGTCCTCCCGGACATGCGTGTGGACGAAGAGCGTCGCCGGATGGTCGGCCGCCGGAAGCGCCGTGAAGGTGCCGAGCGGGATGGCGACGTCGTACCCGACGCCGCCGACGTCGAGAACGACCCGGTCGGGCCGGACCTCGACGAGCGTGCCGCTCAGCCTTGCAATCATCTGAACTCTTGACAGTGTAACGGGAATCCAGGGGGTCCGGGGGGCGCAAGGGAACGCGCCCCCCGGGGAGCCCGGGCGATCATGCCGTCGCGGTCAGGTCCGGGCCTCGAAGCGGCGGAGCAGCTCGCGGTTGACCTCGATCTTCCGTTCCGCGCGCTGCTGCTGGAGGAGCGCCTGCATCAGACGTGATGCCTTCTGCGCGCGGAGCGACTCGCGGATCCGTTCCTTCTGGGCCTCCAGGGCGGCCCGGTCGAGGGGCGTCTTCTCCAGGATCCGGAGCGCCACCGCGCCGCGGTCGCCGAGGCCGACAGGCCCCTTCGTCTCCCCCGCCGCGGCGCCGAAGACCGCGTCGAGGAGGGCCCGATCGCTGCCGAGACCCGGGATCGGCCCGCTCTTTCCGAAGGCCTCGGGTTTCTCGACCTTCAGCTTCAGGTCCTTCGCCACCCCTTCGAGGGTCCCGTCCTTTCCGAGGGCCTGCTTGAGCGTGAGAACGGCTGCCTCTTCCCGCTTCTTCCTGGTCAGGTCGGACACGACCTTCGCCTTCACATCGGCGAACGGGGGGAGGCCGGGCTTTCTCACCTCTGCGAGCTTGATGAGCGCCTCGCCGCGCGCCGTCGACACGGGCGGAGAGACCTCTCCGGGC
>JBLMYG010000069.1:0-8766 GCA_050258155.1 Acidithiobacillales bacterium | reverse complement strand
CGAGGCCGAGACCCGCCAGATGTGGGAGGACGGCTGGCGGATCGTCCGGGACTGGTTCTACGACGAGAAGATGCACGGCGTCGACTGGGCCGCGATGAAGAGGCGGTACGGCGCGCTCGTTCCGTTCGTCGCCCACCGGGCCGATCTCGACTTCCTCTTCGGGGAGCTGATCGGCGAGCTCGACTCCGGCCACACGTACGTGGCGAGCGGCGACGAGCCGAAGGTGCCGCGCGTCCTCGGCGGAATGCTCGGCTGCGAGCTCGCGGCCGACCCGTCGGGGCGCTACCGGATCGCGAAGATCTTCCCGGGCGAGAACTGGGACGAGGCGTGGCGCTCCCCGCTGACCGAGCCGGGGCTGAACGTCCCGGCGGGGAGCTTCCTCCTGGCCATCGACGGCCAGGAGCTGACGACGGCCGAAAACCCGTATCGCCTTCTCGAGGGAAAGGGAAACCAGAACGTCGCGCTTCTCCTGAATGACCGGCCGGTCCGAGAGGGCGCGCGGACCGTGACCGTCAGGACGATCACGAGCGAGACGAACCTCCGGTACCTCGACTGGGTGAAGAGCCGGATGGCGATGGTCGAGAGGCTTTCGGGCGGCAAGGTCGGCTACATCCATCTCCCTGACACGGCCTTCGAGGGGAACCGGATGCTCCAGAAGCTCTTCTACGCCGAGGCTTCGAAGCCGGCCCTCCTGATCGACGAGCGGTACAACGGGGGCGGCTTCATTCCCGACAGGATGATCGAGTACGTCTCGCGGACGACGCTCGCCTGGTGGGCTCGCCGCGGCATCGAGAGCCAGCGGACCCCCGGCTTCGCGAGCGACGGGCCGAAGGCGATGCTGGTGAACTCCTACTCAGGGTCCGGCGGCGACGCCCTTCCCTACTTCTTCAGGCTGAAGAAGCTCGGGCCGATCATCGGGACCCGGACCTGGGGCGGCCTCATCGGCCTCTCGGGCAATCCGCGCCTCGTGGACGGGGGGGCGGTCGAGGTCCCGACCTTCCGGATCTACGACCGCGAGGGGAACTGGGTCGTCGAGAACGAGGGCGTCACCCCCGACATCGAGGTCTTCGACGACGCCGGCTCGCGCGCAAAGGGCCACGACCCGAGCCTCGAGAAGGGCGTCGAGGTCCTCCTCAAGGCTCTCGAGGCCGCCCCGGAGGAGCCGAAGCGCCCCGTCCCGCCCGACATGACGAAGCAGAAGCCGTGAGAATCGTCCCGGTCCTTCCGGGCGACCGCGGGGTCGCTTCGCTCGCGGAACGAACTGGGTCGGGCTTCAGCCCGGAAGCTCGGTGATCTCCGCGGAGTCGATCAGGTCGATGCAGCCCCGGACGCTCATGGCCGCGGGGCACTTCGTGATGTAGCTGGCGAGCGCCTCGCGCGCCTCGCCCGTCTTCCCCGGCGGGACCGCGAGCGTGTACCGGACCCTGATCCGGGTGATCCGGAGGACGCCGTCCACGTCTTCGATATCGCCTTCGACGTCCGCCCGGTAGCGCTCCGCGAACGTGGGGATCTTTCTGCCGGCCAGCACCGTGGCCAGTGTCCCCATCATTCACCCCGCCACGGCGCCCACGATGTGGTCGAGCGTTGCGGCGTGCTCCGTCTCGGGATTCACCTTGTAGAAATCCTTGATTCCGCCATGCACCCCGTAATAGACGGGCTCCGCGAACCCCTCGATGAGCGCCTTTCGGGTCGGGCCTTTCTCGCGAACGATCTGAATCCGGGACGTGTGAACGATCTGTCCCATGCGGTTCTCCCTTCTCCGCAGGATCCCGGTCCAAGATGCCGGAGCGCCATTCCGGTCTCCCACGACAGAGACTCACGAACGATAAGCGACGGGCGACGGCCCGGGCAAGGCGGGAGCGGTCCCCGGGGCAGTCAGTCGCCCTTCGCGAGCACCCACGTCGTCATGGAGCGGAGGTTCTGGACGACCGTGGTCTTGAGGGGATCGAGGAGATCGGCGCCGAGCTCCGAGGCGAGGTCGAGGAGGAAGGGCTCGTCGACGAGGAACCGCTCGGAGCCGTCCGGGAGGCGGAAGCGCCGGCCGCCCAGGGAGGTGAAGCGCCCTTCCATGCCGATCGTCGAAGCGAGACGGCAGAAGAAGAGCCCGTGCGGCCGGACGAGGCGCCAGCTTCCGTCCAGCAGGGCGCGGAAGTGCGCCTCGTCGCGGGCGAAGTGGAGGACGGCGCTCGAGATGACGACGTCGGCGGCGCGGTCGGGGAAGCTGCTTGCCTCGACCGGCTCCACCCTGAAGTTCGAGGCCGGAAGGTTCGGCGCCAGATCGCGCGCGAGGGCCTGTACCGACCGGACGGCGCCGGGGTCCGGGTCGATCCCGAAGACGTCGTACCCCTCGCGGAGGAAGAAGACGAGGTTTCGGCCCCGGCCGCATCCTGCGTCGAGGACGCTCATCCCCGGCCGGATGTGCCCCTTCAGGAGCTGGTCGAACAGGTAGATGTCGATCGACCCGAAGAGCGACCCGATGTCGGTCATGACGTCTCCGGTGGCGACGTCGGCGCCGTGAAAAGGGGCGTGGCCTTCATGCTGCGGGCCCGCGCCACGGGACCAGCATCGGGACCCTCCGGCGGTAATCGCGGTAGGAGTCGCCGAACTCGGCGACGAGATCCCTCTCCTCCAGCACGGCTCCCACAGAGATCCAGGCCGTCCAGAGGAGGTCGAAGAGGAAGCGGTCGGCCGTCAGCTCGGGCGAGGACCAGATCAGGACGATGACGCACGAATAGAGCGGGTGGCGGACCCACCGGTAGGGTCCCCTGACGACGAACCCCGGCGGGCGATACGTCCGTCCGCGGAGATGCGCGCGGATCGGGCCGAGGCCGAGGGGGTCGAAGTTTTTCAGCGCGAGCGCGCTCCAGACGAAGACGGCTCCCGCGAACGCCGAAAGCGCCCGGGAGACGAAAAGGGGAAATCCTCGAAGCTCGAAGTAGCGGATCTCCGAACGCTGCCAGAGGAGGACGACGAGGGTGAGGACGGCGCCGGAGGCGATCGAGTAGACGGCTCCGTGGTATCGCGGCGGGATGGTGCGAGCGAGACGCTCGCGGAAGGGCCTGCGGACCATGCCGCTGTGCTGGATGAAGAAGGCGAAGGACAGTGCAGCGTCCCAGAGGAGCACGGCGGGGCCGGTCCAGCCCGTTCTGAAAATGCGGATCCATTCCATCGCCCCCAGCAGGAGGATCGAGCCGACGCCGAGGAGGGCCGAGAGCACCATCATCGTGCCGTCGAGCAGCCTCGTCGTGCGCGACATCTTCACGGGAACGGCCGACATCGCTGCACGGCCATCGAGACGACCTCGACCCGGTAGGAGCTGACGACGCTTTCGGGGAGAAGAAACCTCTTGAGCCGCAGGAGCAGAGGCGCAGGGCCGAGGGCGTCCATTTCCGCTTCGGGCGGATGGCGCCCCTATGGCGTCGCGCTCGCGGCGTGGCGCTCGGCCCCGATGACGCGAAAGGCATGAGCGCGTGCGGCGCGAGCCAAGGCGCGATCGTGCGTGGCCACCGTCACCGGCTGGCGGACGGCGTCGCGGTAGAGGAGCGCTGTCGCGAGGTGGATGGCATCGAGCGTCCCGAGGGCGGTGGGGAGAGGCTGCGCTGCGCGCGCAAGGACCGGCCGTGTCGGCTCCACGAGCGTCATGCTGTCGAGAATGCGAAGGAGCACCCCCCGCCGCCGGGCGAAATCCTCCTCCTCGAGTTCACTCTCGAGCCGCAGGCGGTCCAGCGTTCTCAGGGACTCCACCTCGGCAACGCTGCTGCTGACGCCGTGGGTCACTTTCCTCCACTCGAGCAGACGCCCTGCCTGACCGAGGACGACGCGGAGAAGTACCGACGAATCGATGTAGTGGATCACCGCTCGCCTCGGCGGTCCTCCAGGAGAAGGGCCACCGCGTCCCGCTGGAGACGGGCCGAGCGGGGCAGCGGGAGGCGACCGGGGGGCGGGGCCCCGGGCTCGGGAGACCGGACGCTCAGCTCTCCGAAGTTCGGCCCGGGTGGCACGAGCCGCGCGACCTCTTCGGAGCGGTTCTTCACCGTGACCGTCCGGCCGCTCCGTGCGAGACGGACGTAGTGTGACAGTCGAGCCTTGAGGTCCGCGATCGAGACGCTGTTCATAACCAGATAATAGTCCGTACTGGTCTCCGATGGTTTAGCGTCCCGTTCGCCCTCAGAATTCCCTGTCGTACGCCGGGGACCACTGGCTCGCGAGGACGCGGGCGCGGAGCTCCTCGGGCGGCGTCGGCGGGGCGAGCCCTTCCTGGACGGCGGCCTCGGCCACCGCGGTGGCCACCTCCACGCCGACACCGCGCAGCTCGCCGAGCGGTGGCAGGAGCGACGCGGCCGGATCCTTCAGGGCGGGCGACAGCTCCGAGAGCCGCTTCGCCGCCGCGATCAGCATCCCCTCCGAAACGCGCCGGGCTCCGGAGGCCACGACGCCGAGCCCGACGGCGGGGAAGATGAAGACGTTGTTGCACTGGGAGATGATCCAGGCGCGGCCGCCGAGGACCGCCGGCGGGTAAGGTGAGCCCGTGGCGACGAGGGCGCGCCCCTCGGTCCAGCGAATCAGGTCCTCCGGCTTCGCCTCGGCGCGCGTCGTCGGGTTCGAGAGCGGGAAGATGACGGGCCGGGCTGTCTTCCGGGCCATCTCGCGGACGATCGGCTCGGTGAACGCGCCGACGGCCGTCGAGAGCCCGATCAGGATCGTCGCCGGGACGCTCGCAATGACGTCCGAGAGGCCGACGAAGCCTTTGTGGGTCCGGGGCCACGCCGCGATGTCGCCCGCTGGCCGGGCGTAGACGCGCTGCTCGGGTGTCAGGTCGGTCCGGGTGTCGACCAGGAGGCCCTCCACGTCGACGAGATAGAAGCGGCGGCGCGCCTCCCCGTCGGAAAGCCCTTCCGAGACCATCGCCGTCCGGAGGCAGTCGGCCACGCCGATGGCGGCCGAGCCGGCTCCGAGAAAGACGATCGTCTGTTCGCGCAGCCGCTTCCCGGAGACGAGCGCGGTGGCGAGGAGCGCCCCGAGAACGACCGAAGCGGTCCCCTGGATGTCGTCGTTGAAGGTCAGCAGCTCGTCGCGGTAACGGTTCAAGATGGGGCGCGCGTTCGGGGTGGCGAAGTCCTCCCACTGGAGGAGCGTCCCCGGAAGCTCCTCCCGGACGGCCTTCACGAACCGCTCGATGAAGTCGAAATAGTCCGGTCCGGTGACCCGCTTCTGGCGCCATCCGAGGTACTGCGGGTCGCGCAGCCGCTCCTCGTTGTTCGTCCCGACGTCGAGAACGACCGGGAGAGTCCGCGCCGGCGGGATGCCTCCGATGAGCGTGTAGAGCGTCAGCTTCCCGATCGGGATGCCGAGGCCCCCGACCCCCTGGTCGCCGATCCCGAGGATCCGCTCGCCGTCCGTCACGACGATGACGTCCACCTCGGGGTGCGGGCGGTTCCGGAGCAGCTCCGGGATCGATTCGCGGAGCGGGTACGAGACGACGAGGCCACGGGGTCGCCGGTAGATCTGGCTGAACTGCTGGCACGCCTCGGCCACGACCGGCGTGTAGACGATCGGGAGCATCTCCTCGATATGGGCGAGGAGGAGGCGGTAGAAGAGGACCTCGTTGTTGTCCTGGAGGGCGCGAAGGGTGATGTGCCGGCCGAGAGGGGTCCGCTTGGCGCGGTAGGCCTCGTAGGTGCGGACGAGCTGCTCGTCGATCGTCTCGACCTGCGGCGGCAGGAGCCCGTGAAGCCCGAGCCGCGTCCGCTCCCCCCACGTGAAGGCGGTCCCCTTGTTCCAGAGGGGAGACTGGAGAAGCTGCATCCCCCGAAGCGTGGAGGGGCGCCTCGAGGAGACCTCGCTGAGAGTGGGCGTCATGCGGCCTCTACCTTATCCCAGACCGCCCGGTCCGTTCCCTCACCTGCCGAGCGTGAGGGCCCGGCCGGTGGCATCGGGGAGCGTGACGCCGAGCCACGCACCCACGGTCGGGGCGAGGTCATACGGAGTGACGGGCTCGTTCGACGTGCCGGCCACGGCCGGGCCGCCCCAGAAGACGAGCGGCACATGCGTGTCGTTCTCGTGGTGGGTGCCGTGCATCGAGCCGCGGCCGGGGTCGGGGAAAGCGAGGACGCCGGGGCGCGGAATCAGGAAGGCGTCCCCCGACCTCGCCGGATCGAAGTCGTTCCGGACGAACTCCGCTGCCGGGGAGTCCTGCGGCCACGAACTCATCTGCGAGACCGGGAGGACGCCCTCGATCTCCTCGTCGTAGCCGAGCTTCACGAGCTTCGGCAGGACGCGGTCCACGTCGGCCGCCGTGATCTCCCGCCCCGCCTCGCCGCAGGGCCCGCCCACGCTCCGGATCGGGAAGACCTTCTTCCGGTAGAAGAGGCTCCACCCCTCCATGCCGAGAACGGGCCGGACCGACCGGTCGAAGCAGAGCTCGCCGGCGAGCATCCGGTTCAGGCGGTCGACGATGTTGTCCGTGTAGGTCCGGCTGTCCACGACGCGGCCGCCCGGGGCGCTGCGGCCGAGCGCGCGGGCGACCTCCGGGATCGGGTTGAACCCGTGGTCGGCCGAGAGGGCGACGAGGATGCTCCCCTTCGGGAACTGCCGCGTCAGCGCGTCGAGGAGGCGGCCGATCTGGACGTCGAGGCGCCGGAGAGCGTCGAGCTCTTCCTCGGACTCGTTGCCGTAGTCGTGCGAGACGGGATCGTGACCCGAGAAGCCGACGGCGAGAAGGTCGGGGGCGCCGCGGCGCCCGAGCGCCAGCGACGGGTCGGAGAGGAACGCCTGGACCAGATCCGCGGTGGCCTCGTCGATGAAGGGGCTTCGGTAGAGGCCGGCGAAATACCCCGAGGGCTCGCTCTGTGACCAGGGGACGAATTTCGACAGATCCTTGTCCCAGCCGAGGCCGAGCGATGGCACCTGGAACCGCCGGATGACCGCCGGCGGGACAGGCGTCGGGAGCAGCCTCGCCGCCGCGACGGGGGGAGGGGGGAGCTTCTTCCAGAGGGTGCCGAGGCGGGCCCGCAAGGCCTCGCCCCCGCTCTCGCGGTTGAACCGCTCGACGAGCGACGCGGCCGCCGCGCCTCCTGCGCTCCGGACGTCGTAAGCGGCGGAGGTCGCGAATCGCCCCGTCGCCCGGACGTACCAGTAGACGGCGTGAGCGGGGTTCTTTCCCGCGAGGAAGATCGCAGCGCGGTCCTTGCCCGAGAGGGAAACGACGCGCGCCCCCGGCCTCGCGATGGCCAGCCGGTCCCCGAGCGTCGGGATCAAGAGGTTCGCCGGGCCGGGGATCGTCCGTGAGGAGCCCGGGGGCGCCGACGGGTCGGGCTGGTCCGTGCAGTAGACCGGGATCTGGCCCCGGCCGGGCTTCTCCGCGTACCAGCTGTTGAGGACGATGCCGTGGACGCGCGGCGGCGCGCCCGTGCCGAGCGAGGCGTGTCCCGGTCCCGTCTCGGTGTTCAGGTGACGGTAGAAGGCGTTCGTCTCGATCCGCCCCTCGTCGAGGAGGCGCTTCAGCCCGGCGGTGTACCAGGGGCGGTACGAAAGCAGGCGGGACTCGGAGAGACCGTCCACCGAGACGATGACGGCCAGCTTCGGCGCGGGCGCGGAGGGCTCGAGAGCGAGGAGGCCGGCGGTGCCTGCGAGGACGAAGAGGGAGGCGAAGAGGCGAATCCCGCGCGGCGAACGCACCATCTGATCTCCGTTCAGGCCGTGGATGTTCGCACGGAGCGGCCGAGGGGAGCGGGCGGTGTCAGCTCTTCGAGGAACGGCGCGGGGCGAGGGGGTCGCTCCCTCCCGGGCGCGCGCCCGGAGGAGACCGCAGGGGAGAGGGCGAAACCGCCGCCGTCTCTTTCCCGGCGGCCTCGTCCCGCGCACGCTGTTTCCGCTTCTGCTCCATCCGGTGGCGGAGTTTCCCGAGAGCTTTGTTCAACGTGCTTTCGCGCGGGAGGAACGGAATGACGGCGCTCCGGCGAATCCCCACCTCGCTCGCCAGCCGGCGGAGCGGCGCGTAGCGGGGCGAGGCCGCGACCCCCCGCTGGATCGCCTCGACCATCTTCCGCCGGCTGCGCGCGTGCTTCCAGAGCTTTGCCAGGACGAAATAGTGCTCGCCCACGACCGGTTCGATGTGGATGGCGATCTGAACGAACTTCGCTCCCTCGGCGTAGTTACCCCGGTCCATGGCGAGACAGAGGCCGTAATAGGCGAGGGCGCTTCCCGGGACGACGTCCTTGAGCGCCGCTGTGCCCGACGCGGCCGCGGCATCGAGGCTTTTCAGGTCGCCCCGTTTCGTCAGCCGCTCGTATGCGGCGGCGAGGAGCGCGACCCCGGCGCTCCAGCGCTCTTCCCTGGCCGCCTCGATCCCCATCTTCACGAGGACCATCGGGTCCTCGACGCTGGCGATGATCTGATCGGGGCTGACTGCTCCTTCGGTCAACGGCCTCTCCGAACTCCGCTCCCCGCCTCGCTGTGGCGATCGATGCGGCCGATAGTATAGGACGGTGCGGACGCTCGTCCTGAAGGCGGGCCGCGGGGCCGCGACGCGCCGACGTCACCCCTGGCTTTTCGCCGGAGCCGTGGCCCGCGAGGCCGGAGGCGACGCCGACGGCCTCGTCGAGGCCCGGGGGGAAGAGGGGCGCTTCCTCGCCCGCGGATTCTCGTCGCCTCGCTCGCCGATCGTCGCACGGTGGTGGACCTTCGCCGACCAGCCGGTGGACGCGAAGCTCGTCCTTCAGAGGCTGGACGAGGCCCTCGCCCTCCGGGCCGCCGTCGTCCCGCCGG
>JBLMYG010000068.1:0-8492 GCA_050258155.1 Acidithiobacillales bacterium | reverse complement strand
GGCGGCCAGCCGCCCCTCCCGTTCGATGTGGAGACGCCGCTCCCCGAGGAGGTGCGGCGCCGGTACCTGAACTACGCCCTCTCGGTCATCACGTCCCGAGCGCTTCCGGACGTCCGCGACGGCTTGAAGCCGGTCCAGCGCCGGATCCTCTTCTCGATGTTCCAGAACCTCCATCTCCTGCCCGACGCGAAGTTCAAGAAGTGCGCGACGGTCGTGGGCGACGTCATCGGGAAGTACCACCCGCACGGCGACGTGGCCATCTACGACGCGCTCGTCCGGATGGCGCAGCCCTTCGCTCTCCGCGCGCCGCTCGTGGACGGCCACGGAAACTTCGGCTCGCTCGACGGTGACGCGGCGGCAGCTTACAGATACACCGAGGCGCGGCTCCGCCCCCTCGCTCTCGAGCTCCTCTCCGAGATCCGGATGCAGACGGTCGACTGGCGGCCGAACTTCGACGGCGTCCACTCGGAGCCGGTCGTCCTGCCGGCCCGCTTCCCGAATCTCCTCGTGAACGGCGCGACGGGGATCGCGGTCGGCATGGCGACTTCGATCCCCCCCCACAACCCGGTGGAAGTCCTCGGCGCGGCGATCGCCGCCATCGACGACCCCGATGCCGACCCGCTGCGGGAGATCAGGGGGCCCGACTTCCCGACGGGGGGCGTCCTCCTCGGGTCGAAGCGCGAGCTTCGCGCCCTCTACGAGAGCGGGCAGGGAACGCTCAAGCTCCGGGGCGACTACCTCGTGGAGGAGGGGCCGCGGGGCGCGAAAACGATCGTCGTCACGTCGATCCCGTACGGGCAGGAGAAAGCCGCCCTCGTCGGGAGGATCGCCGACGTCATCCTGGAGCGGAGGCTCCCGGCCCTCGTGGACGTTCGCGACGAGTCGACGGACGACGTCCGGATCGTCCTCGAGCTGAAGCGCGATGCCGAGCCGGCCCTCGTCATGACGTACCTCTACCGCCACACCCCTCTCGAGACGACGGTGCCGGTGAACCTTACCGGCCTCGTCCCGACCGAGAACCCGGCGGTCGCCGAGCCGAAGCGGCTCTCGCTGAAGTCGATCCTGCGGCATTTCCTCGACTTCCGGTTCGAGACGGTCCGGCGGCGTTTCGAGTTCGAGCTCGCCGAGCTCAGGCGGCGAGTTCACCTCCTCGAGGGATTCGTTCTGATCTTCGAAGCCCTGGACGAGGCGATCCGGATCATCCGGAGGTCCGACGGGAAGGTCGATGCCGCCGCGAAGCTGATGAAGCGCTTCGCCCTCGACGAGGAGCAGGCCGACGCGGTCCTCGAGACGAAGCTCTACAGGCTGGCGCGCCTCGAGATCGACGCGATCCGCCGCGAGCTGGCCGAGAAAACGGCCGCGTCGGCGCGGATCGAGGCGATCCTGAAGTCGAAGGCGAAGCTGTGGGGGGTCGTCCAACGCGAGCTCGTCGAGCTCCGCGGGATGATGGAGAAGGAGAAGAGACGAACGCAGGTGACGGCCTCCACCGAGGAGCCGGAGTACGACGCCGAGGCCTTCATCCAGCACGAGGAGACCGTGGGGGTCGTCTCCGCCGATGGCTGGGTGAAGCGGCAGCGCGAGCTGAAGGACCCCGCCTCGACCCGCCTGCGCGAGGGGGACTCGGTCCTCGCCCTCCTCCAGGGCTCAACAGCGGAGCCCGCGGTCCTCTTCTCGAATCGCGGTGCGGCGTACGTCCTCCGCCTGAACGACATCCCGCCCTCCACGGGCTACGGCGAGCCGGTGCAGAAGCTCTTCCGGTTCGGCGACGGAGAGCGCGTCGTGGCAGCGTTCTCCCTCGATCCGCGCGTCACGCCGGGGGAGAACGTCCTCGCCCTCGCCGCCACGCGGAAGGGCTTCGTGTTCCGCTTCTCCCTCGATCCCCTGCGCGAGCCGACGACCCGGACCGGGCGGCGCTTCGGCAAGCCCGGGGCGGACGACGAGATCCTCTTCGTCGGCGTCTCAAGGGAGAAGGACCTCGTGGCGATCGCCTCGGAGCAGGGGCGGGCCATACTCTTCCTGGCGGAGCAGGTGCCGGTTCTCGCCGGGCCGGGGAAAGGGGTCATCGGCCTCAAGCTCGCCCCCGGCGACCGCGCCGTCGGGGCCGCGCTCTTCGGCTCGGACGAAAAGCGCGCCGTCCTCGTCCTCGAGAACTCGAAGGGGACCCAGCACACCGTGACCCGGCGCTACGAGGTCGTGGGCCGGGGTGGAAGGGGATTCCACCTCATCAGGCGCGACCGGCTCGTCCGGGCCATCCCGCCGCCCGTGGCGCTCGTAGATCTGACGGGAAAGGAAGGCTGATGGAGGTCGTCCTCGCTGAGAAATACGGCTTCTGCGCCGGCGTCCGGGTCGCGGACAAGCTCGTCCGGATCGCGGCCGGCAAGGGCGTTCGGGGAGCCATCCTCGGCCAGGTCGTCCACAACGAGAGCGTCGAGGCGGAGATGGCGCGCCTCGGTTTCCCGACCGTCCACCGGCTCGAGGAGGCGCGCGAGCACGACGGCCGGATCGTCTACTCGGCGCACGGTGTGGCGCCGTCGGTGCGCGCCGAGGCGGCGGCCCTGGGCCTCAAGGCGATCGACACGACCTGCAAGTTCGTCACCGACATCCACACCGAGATCGCGAGGGCGCTGGCGGAAGGCTGGTTCATCGCGATCATGGGGCAGCGAACCCACCGCGAGGTGGTCGGCTATACGAAGGACCTCGCCCCGTCGGTCTACGAGGTCTTTTACGACCTCGACGACGTGAAGGCGTTCGACTGGTCACGGACGAAGAAGGTGCGGATCGTCTTCCAGACGACACTGAACTCCGAGAGCTTCGCGGAGCACGTTCGGGAGATCCAGCGACGGGTTCCCGAGGCCCGGGTGGCCGACACGATCTGCTATGCCACGAAGGAGAACCAGGAAGCCCTCCGCGCCATCTGCAGCGACCCTTCGATCGACGCCATCGTCGTCATCGGCGGGCGGCACAGCAAGAACACGAAGGAGCTGGCGAAGATCGCCGAGGCCGTAAAGCCGACCTTCCTGATCGGGACCGAGGCCGAGCTGGATCCCAAAAGACTGGCCGGGATGGCGAAGGTCGGCGTCACCGCCGGGGCCTCGACGCCCGACTACGACATCGCGGCCGTCGTGGCGAAGCTGAAGAGCCTCTGAGAAGCAGGCGCCCGCCGGCCGTCCGGCGGGCGGATCCGGATTCCGGGATCGGCGCGCTACTTCGAGTTCTTGTCGCCGGGATTCGTGCCGGATTTGATCTCGTCGATGTTCTTCACGCCGTCGCCGTCGCTGTCGAGGGGCTCGACCTTCGCGAGGTCGATCTTCTTGGCGGGGTCCTTGGGGCTGATCGTCTTCTTGAGGTCGTTTCCGTAGGCGTTGAGCGGGGCGTTGTCCTTCTTCGGCAGGGGGACCGTGTGGCAGGTCGTGCACTTGCCGAGCTTGGCCTTCGCCTCCGGGTACTTCGCGTCGAAGGCCTTCAGGTTGTCCATGGTCGCGAAGACGGCCGCGGAGCCGACGAGAAAGAAGATGCCAACGACGGCGAGAGCGATCCCTTTCCTCATGATTTCAGTCACCTCCGGTCCGGGAGTCTAGCCTCCTTCGCCTGCTCGGGAGCGCTTTTCACTCCTGTGGACGCGGCCCTGAGGAGCCGGGGGGCGAAGATCAGAGCCGCCCCATAAACGGCAAAGGTCAGGAAAAGCGTGGAGGGGCGGCCGTACCGCAGGTCGTAGAGGACGATCCGGAGGCCGGCCACGGCGAGCAGCGGATAGACGACGTAGCCGAGCGGGGCCGCGAAGCGGCGGCGGCGGAGCGCGGCGAGAAGAACGGCGGCTGCGGAGATGGTCAGCGTTCGGAGGGCCGACCCTCCGCCGAGGTCCCGCGGTCCGACGAGATGGGTCTGGAGTGCCCCCTCGGCGAGAGTGGCGATGTCGAGGATGGCGATCGTTCCGGCGACGGCGGCGGTCGGGTTCTTGCGGAAGCGGTACGGCCCCGGAGCGAGCCGGGAGGCGAGGGCGCCCCACGAGACGAAGGCCGCCACGAGGGCGGGAAGAGCCGACGTGAGGAAGGGTTGCGCCTCGTTCTGGCCAGTGCCGAAAAAGAGTCTTGCGGCGCCCGGGAGGAGGCCGGCGGCGAACGAGCTGGCCACCACGAAGACCGCCGTCTGCACGGCGCGGGTCCGCCCCGGGACGCGGAGAAAGGCAAGGGCCGCCGCCACGGCGGTCGCCGACCAGAAGGCGGCGAGATACGCCGCGGGCACGGCGAGGAAGCCCCCGGCCACGACGAAGACGGCTCCGGTGGCGGTGTGGAGGGCTGACACCGGGCGCGAGACCGGGCGGAGCGTGTCGAGGACGAGGAGCGCGGCAGCGACTGCGAGAACGCCGAGTCCCAGGGCCGCCGGCGAGAGGCCGGCGCGGGGGCCGATGGCGGCCGCCGCCCCGACACCCGTCAGGACGGCGAGAGACGGCTGGACGAAATCGAAGAGCTCCGGCTCGGCCTTGAGAAGGACGGTCCGGACGACGGTCTGAAGAAGGCTCAGAAGGGCGAGCGCGACGAGGAGGGACGCGACGAGGCCCGGCCGGGCGCTCGCCCAGTCCTCCGGCATCCCTGACGCTCGGCCCAGGATGAACCCCGACTGGACCGCGAGGAGGTCGGCAGCGAGCGCCGCGGGCCAGGCGAGACCCGGCCACCCCCGGAGCGTTGCGACGACGACGGCGAGCGTGCCGGCCAGGATGAGGAAAGCGAGAACGGCCTCGAGCGCGAAGCTCGAGAGAAGAATCGCGAATGCGGATCCGAGGCTGCCGAGAACGGCGAGCCAGGCCGCGGCCTGGAGGCGCCGGCGGGCCGCCTCGACGAGGAGGGCCGCGCCCGCCCCGCCGAGGACGGCCAGGCCCGTGCCGGCGCCGAAGACCCCGAGGCGCGTCGTCGCCTCCCAGGCGATGGGACAGACGACCGCGGTCGACACCGCCGCATACGCCGTGGCGGCGGCGGCGTCGCCTGTGGCTGCGGCGCGGTCTTCGAGGACGAGGAGGGCGGCGGCATAGAGAAGACCGAGCGTGACGCCGGCCGCAGCGGGGAGAACGTGCGCCTCCGTGAGGGCGCGGAAGAGATAAGCCCCGCCGAGAAGGACGAGGCCGCGGCCGGCGAGTGCGACGAGGCGCGGGAGGCCGGCTTCGGCCGGACCCGGCCCGGACGATGCCGGGAGGGGCGCTTCGGAAGGCGATTCCGCGGCGGCGGGGAGGGCCGGCGCCGGCGGGGCTTCGGCCCGCGACGTCTCGAGAGCGGCGACTCTCGCCTCGAGGGCCCTGACGGACGCCTTCAGCTCCTCCACGGTCGCGGAAAGGAGCCTCACCGGATCTTCCACGGCCATGCCCTTCTTTCCGGAGCCTTCGGCCCCGGCGACACGCGCGTCGGTCTCAGACGTTCGCCGCCGGCTCCTCGTGCCACGGCGGCAGGAGCTTCACGAGCCCCCAGAGGATGACGAAGGGGAGGACGAGGAGGACGATCGCGGGGAGGAACCCCTCCTTCGTCGCGAAGGCCATCTTGTACGTCGTGTAGCCGAGGAAGCTCTTCGAGAAGAGCTGCCCGCCGATGACCACGTTCCACCGCATCGCGAAGATGCCGATGAGCGTCAGGACGCCGGCCAGGACGTAGATCCCCTTCCGGGCGCTCTCGCTCAGCTTCACGAGCTGGGTGAAGGCGAGGAAGCCGATCGGGACGACCGTGCCGAAGACGATCTGGACGAGGATCTGCGAGGTATAGAGGCGGGTGTGCACCATGAAGTCGAGGGTCTGGAACGACTCGTCGGCCTCGTAGATCCGGTGGATCAGGTCGAGCATCTCGATCGAGAAATCGATGAGGAACGCGTAGAAGAGGTAGCGCGCGATCGTGTCGACGCACGGCATGTCGATCTCGATCCCCTTCAGGAAGCAGGTCGCCATGTACATCAGGAGGACGAGGGCGATGCCCGAGACGATCGCGGAGAAGAGGAAGACGATCGGCATGACGGGTGTGGACCACCAGGGGTTCGCCTTGACCGAGCCGAAGATGAACCCGACGTATCCGTGCAGGAGAAAGGCGGACGGGATGCCGATGATCGTTATGAAGCGCCCGACGCGGTCGTCGATTTTCAGCGATGCCTCGCTGATGTTGTCGACTCCGAGCGTCAGGACCTTGTAGATCGTCCCCTTCCACCCGGACTCCGACCGCGCGAGCAGGACGATCTCCTTCCTGTAGTCGAGCCAGATCTCGAGGAGGAGGACCGCCATCAGGTACCAGATGTAGACGAACCCGAACATCGCCATCGCCGAGGTCGTGTGCGGGGTCAGGTACATCTCGTACGAACGGAAGGGATGGCCGAGGTGGAGCTGCAGCGGGAGGGGGGCGACGAGAAGGAACGCCAGCGCGGTCAGGAGTGCGAGCCGGTAGGTCGGCTTGACGGCCTGCACGTTGAAGACCCGCTCGAGCGAGGCGAGGATGAAGGCGCCCGCGACGAGGCCGGTGATGAACGGGTACAGGACGATCAGGATGCTCCACTGGAGCTCGACCTCGTTGGGGTACATGTACCCCTGAACGGCGGAGAGAAGAGCTTCTCCCATCGCGCTACCTCACCGACCCGTCGAGATGGGCGTAGTAGACCTTGGCCCCGGTCGCCATCTGGGGCTTCAGGACCTGGACCGCGTGCGTCCGGAGGAACTCGTGGACCGGATCCTTGGGGTTCTTGAAGTCGGCGAGCTGGCGGGCCCCCGTGGGACACGCCTCGCAGCAGGCCGTCGTGAGGCCCTTCGTGATCCGGTGGTAGCAGAGATTGCACTTGTCGACCGTGTTCGTCTTCGGGTGGATGTAACGGCAGCCGTAGGGGCAGGCCTGGACGCAGTAGCGGCAGCCGAGGCAGTAGGTCTTGTCCACCAGAACGGCGCCGTCGGGCGTCTCGAACGTCGCGCCGACGGGGCAGACCTGGGTGCAGGGGGAGTGGGCGCACTGGTTGCAGAGCTTCGGGACGAAGAAGCTCTTGGAGCCGTCTCCCGCCGGGTACTTCTCCGGAAAGCCGTTGTACCCGCCGTCGGGCGAGTCGACGTCCGGGTGCTCGGACCAGCCCCCTTCGATGTGATACCGCTCGACCCAGGTCCGGAAGTAGAAGGGCTCCAGCGGGACGCCGTTCTCGGCCTTGTCGGCCCGGACGCAGTTGCCGCAGCCGATGCACTTGTCGATGTCGATCATCATGCCCCAGTAGTGGTCCGCCATCTGGTAGGCGGGCTCCATCTCCGTCCCGGCCGCCATCGCGTCGAGGTACGCCGCGGCCGGCGCGGTGACGATGAGGAGCTTTCCGGCCGTGAGGAGGAATTCGCGGCGGTCGGACGTCATTTTTTCGGCTCCTTGTCCGGGGCGTGCGGCGCGTGGCAGCCGGTGCACGGGTTGCCCTCGAAGTGGCTCTTCGGGTCGATCTGCGGGAACTTCTTCGGCTTCGCGCTGTTCGCGAGGTGGCAGGTCACGCAGAGGACCTTGGGGTCGGGCAGTACCGGCTTGACGGACGGGTCGGCCGCGTGCTTTCCGAGGGGGCCGTGGCAGGCCTCGCATCCGACACCCGCGTGCTTCCCCCCGAGGATCTCGTCCTTCTTGTCGGTGTGGCACTCGCCGCAGGTGGCGCGCCCGGCGAAGGAGATCGGGAAGGCCCTGTTGTCCGCCAGCGCCCCGGCGCGGTAGTGGCCGTAGACCCCGAACCCCTTCGGAACGAAGAGGGCCTTCGCGAGAAGGAACAGAACGAAACCGGCGGCGAACAGGCCCGCCACGCGGACGAGGTGTTCCTTATCCTTCAGGAACTTGTGCATGACGCCAGACTATCGGGCAGCTGGCGGCGCCGAAGCCATGATCGAGGCAGCCTAGCCATCTGATGCATCTGCATCAGAGAGACCCTGGTCGCGCCCGTTCATGACGGGCGCGAGACGATGAGATCGTCGATGCAGGTTGCCCGCGGGATCGAGAACCTGCTCGGGAGCGCGCGGATTCCAGGCTGTTCGCTGGCGGTCGTGGGCCGGGAGGGGGTCATCTGGTCTCACGCGTCCGGCCACGCGGATGTCGCGAAGAGGACGCCGGCGGCCAGGTCGACCGTCTACCACCTCTTCTCGGGAACGAAGCTCTTCACGGCCACCGCCGTCCTTCAACTGGTCGAACGGGGAGAGCTCGACCTCGACGCGCGAATGACCGCGTATCTGCCCGAGTTCCCGCAGCTGGGCGAGATCACGCTGCGAGATCTGCTGAGCCATCGGTCCGGCCTTCGGGAGACGCTCAGAGGCTTCATGGCCGTCTCATTTCCGGGAGAGGCTCCACCGACCACGGCCGAAGCCCTGGCGGCGTACGAGCTTCGGGCGAGCCGTGCCCCCTGGAAGAAAGTCCGGTACCGGAACGTCAACTATGCGCTCCTGGGTGAGCTGGTCAGCCGCGTCTCCGGCCTGGAGTACCGGGATTACGTGCGACGCCGCATCCTGGGGCCTCTGTCCAGCGATGCCGACT
>JBLMYG010000067.1:0-8539 GCA_050258155.1 Acidithiobacillales bacterium | reverse complement strand
AGACCGGGCGTGTCGACGAAGACGATCTGTCCCTCCGGCGCGCTCCGGATCCCGAGGATCCTTCGCCGCGTCGTCTGCGGCTTGTCGGAGACGATGGCGACCTTGCGGCCGACGAGGGCGTTGACGAGGGTCGACTTCCCGGCGTTCGGCCGGCCGACGACCGCCACGGTACCGGAGCGCCGGGCGGCGCGGCTCACCGCGGCCTCCTCCCGGACGGCACCCCGTCGGGCCCCGGTCCGAAGGCCGTCCGGACGAGGCGCGCCTGGAGCCGGAACATCCTCCCGTCGTCCCTCTCGTGATCGTAGCCGAGGAGATGGAGGAGGCCGTGCGCGAGGAGGATCTGCACCTCGCGTGCCGTGGAGTGTCCCTGCTGCCGCGCCTGGCGCCTGGCGGTCGGCACCGAGATCGAGAGGTCGCCGAGGGTGCTGTCCGAAGAGAGCCGGCGCGGCGGGCGCGCAGGATCCGGCGCCGACGCGAACGAAAGGACGTCCGTCGACCTGTCCACGCCGCGAAACATTCGGTTCAGCGTTCGCATGCGGCCGTCTCCACAGAGGAGAACCGAGAGTTGCGCGCTTTCGGCGCGAGCTTCGAAAAGGAGAGAGGTCATCCAGCGCCGCACGTCCGACCCGCGCGGCGCACGGCGGAGAGTGACAGCGACGTCGATGGCCGGAGTCGTCCGCCTACTCGCTGTCGCTGCTCTTCTTTCCGTTTCCGTTTCCGTTCGTCTCGGGCTCCGGGCGGCTCGCCTCCCAGATCTCGTACGCGTTCACGATCGCCTGCACGAGGCGGTGGCGGACGACGTCGCGCTGGTCGAACCGGATGATGCGCATCCCTTCGACCCCCGCCAGCACCTGCGCGGCCTCCCTCAGGCCCGAGACCTTTCCGGCCGGTAGGTCGACCTGGGTGATGTCGCCCGTGACGACCGCCTTCGACCCGAAGCCGATCCGCGTCAGGAACATCTTCATCTGCTCGGACGTCGTGTTCTGCGCCTCGTCGAGAATGACAAAGGCCTCGTTCAGGGTCCGGCCCCGCATGAAGGCGAGCGGGGCCACCTCGATGATGTTCCTCTCCATCATCCGGCCGATCTTGTCGTACCCGAGGATGTCGTAGAGGGCGTCGTAGAGCGGGCGGAGGTAGGGGTTCACCTTCTCGGCGAGGTCGCCCGGAAGGAAGCCGAGCTTCTCGCCCGCCTCGACGGCCGGCCGGCAGAGAACGATCCGCCGGACCCGCTTCTCAAGGAGCGCCGCGGCCGCCATCGCCACGGCGAGGTACGTCTTTCCCGTTCCGGCCGGGCCGATCGCGAGGACGAGGTCGTTCTCGGCGATGGCCTGGATGTACTCCTGCTGGCGGACGTTCCGCGGCGTGACGACCTGCCGGAGCGCCGGGCCGAGCGAGCGGTTCTCGAAGAAATCGACGAGAGACGCCGTGGGGTCCTCTTTCAGGATCCGGACGGCCGTGGTGAGATCGTGCTTCTTCGGGATGAATCCGCGCTCCACGAGGCGTCCGAACTGCGAGAGGAGGCGGGCGGCGAGCGACGCCCCCTCCGGGTCGCCCGAGATCGACACCTCGCCCCCTCGGGCGGAGATCACCACACCGAAGGCCTCCTCGAGAAGCCTCAGGTTTTC
This sequence comes from Acidithiobacillales bacterium, assembly GCA_050258155.1. GTDB lineage: Bacteria > Acidobacteriota > Thermoanaerobaculia > UBA5066 > UBA5066 > DAOMFB01. The sequence continues at coordinate 6,914 of JBLMYG010000067.1, read as the reverse complement.
GTCGTGGACACCGAAGAGCGCGCCGAGCCCCGATTCGGGAAGGGTGAGCGGGATTGAATCGGGTCTGATCTTGCGCGTCTCCTGCCTTCTCATTCTACGAACCACGAGCGGAGAACACAATGGCCGGGGGGCGGTGCTCCCCGGACCCCCTAAGCTGCCGCCCCCGCCCCGTCCTTCAGGATCCGGCCGTCCTGGATCTCCACGATGCGCGAGGCACGGCGGGCGAGGCCCGCGTCATGCGTGATGACGACGAGCGTGCTCCCCTCTCTCCAGAGTCCGGAGAAGACACTCATGATGTCGCCGCCCGAGACGGAATCGAGGTTTCCCGTCGGCTCGTCGGCCAGGAGGATGTCCGGGTTCATCGACATGGCCCGGGCGATCGCCACCCGCTGCATCTGGCCCCCCGAAAGCTCGGTCGGCTTGTGGTCCATCCTGTCGGCGAGGCCCACCCTCGAGAGCATCTCGGTCGCCCGCTCGCGCCGCTTCTTCGGAGGGACCCCACCGAACAGGAGGGGCATCTCGACGTTCTCGAGGGCCGAGATCTGCGGCAGGAGGTTGAAGGACTGGAAGACGAAGCCGACCCGCCGGTTCCTCACGTCGGCGAGCTGGTCGCGCGTGAGTCCCGCCACCCGCTCGCCCGAAAGGAAGTAGCTCCCGTCCGTCGGCGTGTCGAGGCAGCCGATCAGGTTCATCAGGGTCGACTTTCCGGAGCCCGACGGGCCGACGATAGCAAGGAACTCGCCCCTGCTCACGACGAGGTCGATGCCCTTCAAGGCTTCGACCCGGATCTTCCCGGTGTCGTAGATCTTCCTGATCCCCTCCATCCGGATCATCGCGCTGGGGGGCTTACCTTCGGGCGCCCCCCCGTCCCCCCGGGTCCTCGCATCGGGCATACCGGTCTCCTCACTCATAGCGGAGGGTCGCGGCCGGGTCGATGGCCGCGGCGCGGCGGGCCGGAAAGTAGCCGGCCAGCGTTCCGATGACACCGAGAACGGCGGCGGTCAGAAGACCGATGGCCGGGGAGAGGGTCGGCCGGCCGAGGAACTCCAGGACCACGTTCTTCTCGATCGGGAGATAGCCGAGCGGCGTGACGATCAGGAGAGCGATCAGCATCCCGGCCGCGCCGCCGACGAGCGTGTAGACAAGCCCTTCGAGGACGAAAGGCCCCGTGATCCAGGCCGTTCGCGCCCCGAGGGCCATTTTCACGCCGATCTCCCGGGTCCGCTCCTTCACGACGGCGTACATGATGTTGGCCACGCCGACGCCGCCGATGATGAGCGTCAGGACCCCGATGATGCCGAGGAAGAGCTGGAGGCCGAGGATGACGTTCCGGTTCGTCTGGCTCGTCTTGACCATGTCCCAGGCCGGGAGAGCCCGGTCGTCCGTCGGGTCGTAGCCGTACTTCGCGCCGAGGATCTCGTTGAGGCGCTTCAGGGCCCCGGTCATCTCCTCCGGATCCCATGTCTCGATGACGATGACGTTCAGCCGGTCGCGCCCGAAGAGGGCCTTGAACGTCGAGGCCGGAATGACGGCGTGGCTCTGGTCGGGCCCGCCGTAGATCCCCATCTGGCGCTTGTGGATCATGACGCCGATGACGGTGAAGGGGGAGTTGTTGACGAGGAGCGTCTTTCCGACGGGATCTTCCTTTCCGAACAGGTCCTTCGCCATCTCGTCGCCGAGGAAGACGACGCGCCGCTTCTCGGCCTCGTCCGTGGCGTTGAAGAAGCGGCCTCCCGCCACGGGGTAGTGCCGCCTCGTCTCCCCATAGACCGACTGCGTGCCGGTGACGCGGCCGTTCACCGTCTTCGGCCCGTAGGCGAGATTGGTCCGCCACGAGGTGACCTCGCCGAGGACGCTCCGGAGCTCCGGCATCCTCTCCCTGACGTAGTCGACGTCGTCGAGCGTCAGGCGGATCGGCCGGCCCGGCGGCATCCCCTTCCACGGCTTCGTCGTCTCGGAGGGCCACATCACAGCGACGTTGCCGGCCGTCGAGTTCCGGTTCTTTGCGAACTGCCGCTTCATCCCCTCGCCGAACGAGAGAAGCAGGAGGATCGAGACGGTCCCCCACGCGATCGAGGCGATCGTCAGGAAAGCGCGCTTCTTCGCGAGGCGGGAGGACTGGAGGAAGAGGTGGAGGACGACGTTCACGCCGCGCCCCTCAGAGCTTCATCGCCACGACGGGGTCGAGGCGCGAGGCGGCGCGGGCCGGGAACCAGCCGGCCAGAAAGCCGATCGTCCCGAGAACGGAAATCGTGATGGCGGCGACCGGGAGCGAGACGATCGGGATCCCGACATACTTCGTCAGGTTCGCCTTCGGGAAGACACCGCAGATCCCGAGCGAGATGGCGATCCCGATAATCCCCCCGACGGCCGTGATGAGGAGCGTCTCGAGGAGGAACTGCCGGAGGACGAACGACGACCTCGCCCCGAGGGCCATCTTGATCCCGATCTCCTTCGTCCGCTCCTCCACGACGACGTTCATGATGTTCGAGACGCCGATTCCCCCCACGACGAGCGTCAGGGAGCCGACGATGCCGAGAAACAGGTTGAAGGCGAGCATGAAGTTGTCGAAGAACTCGAACTCCTCGGTCGTGTCCCAGACCGAGAGCGCCTCCTTGTCCTTCGGATCGAACCTCTTCTGCTTGCCGAGGGCCGCGAGGACGTTGTCGTTGACCCTCTTCGAGCCGATCGCCGGATCGGCCTGGTAAATGACGTTGTCGACGTATTTCTCGCCCGTCAGGGCGCGGAACGTCGTCCCCGGTATGAAGGCCTTGCGGTTGTCCGGTCCGCTGTAGTTCGAGTCCTGCTCCTTGGGAATCAGGACACCGACGACGAGGAAGGGCGAGCCCCACATCATGACGGTCTTGCCGACGGCCGGCTCGTCGCCGAAGACGTTGTTCTTCAGTTTGTCGCCGAGAAAGACGACGCGTTTCTGCTCCGCCATGTCGACAGGGTTCAGAAAGCGACCGCCCGGCTCGGGAATGAGATTCCGCATCCAGCCGAACTCCGGAGCGACGCCGGAGACGTCCACGGGCCACGTCTTCGTCCCGTAGTGGAGCTTCACTGTCAGGGAGTACTCGCTCGAGATGCCCCGGACCCCCTCGGCCCGGGCGCGGACGAACTCGATGTCCTCCTCCGTCAGCCGGATCTTCCGTCCCTTGCCGAGCCCCTCGAAGGGAATGGAGGTCAGCCCGGGCCAGGCGATGCAGATCCGGTCGCCGAGCCCGGCCGCGCTCTTGACAAGCTGCTTCTTCAGGCCGGTCCCGAAAGCAAGAAGGAGCGTCACGGCGACGGTCCCCCAGACGAGGCCGAAGACGGTCAGCAGCGTCCGCATCTTCTGCGTCCGAAGGTCGCGGTAGAGCTGGCGAAAAACGTCTCGAACCGTCTGCATCAGAAAAAGAGTCTTCTTCTTGCTCGTCCTCGGAGGGGCGACGTCAAGGGCGCGCTTCGCACGCCGCGCTGCGGCCGCCGACCCTTGACATCGCCCCTCCGAGCGACAGATTAGCTTCTATCGGCGGCTGCATCAGCCGCCGCCGCATATAAGAAACAAAAAATCCGGCAATACGGTTGCTCATGAGATCTCCTTGGGCGGCCGCTGAATGACCTTTTGGCCTTTCTTAAGGCCTTCGAGGATCTCGACGCTCAAGCCGTCGGAGATGCCGATCTTCACGGGGACCTTCTTCGGCTCGGCCTTCGGGCTGTCGCCGGGGAGCTCCACGAACGTCTTCTTCCCGCCGTCCTCGAAAATGACGAGCCGCTCCGGGATCGTCAGGACGTCCTTCTTCTCCCGGATGATCAGGTCGGCGTTGGCCGAATAGCCGGCGCGCAGGGTGACGTTCGCCGCCGGGTCGAGCTCGATCTCCACGTCGAACAGGGTGGCGCCTTCCTTCTGCTGGGCCTGCGGCGCGATCCGGGAGACGCGCCCCGTCACCACGTCGGTCGGCAGGGCGCCCACCTTGATCCGGGCGACCATCTGGGCCCGGAGCTTGCCGACGTCGATCTCGTCGACGGTCCCCTTGAAGATCAGGTCGTTCATGTCGGCGATCGTGGCCATCTCGGTCCCGGGCTGGTACGACGTGAGCGGGACGACGGGATCGCCCGGGTTCACCGTCCGCGTCAGGATCGTCCCGGCGGACGGCGCGCGGATGACCGAGTCGATGTCCGTCCCCGAGATGACGACGCGCCCCTTCCGCGTCAGCTCGCGGTTCTGCTGGGCCTTTTCGAGGGCGATCTTGCTCAGCTCGTACGACTCCCGGCGGGTGTCCACCTCCGACTTCGGCACGATTCCCTGCTTTTGAAGCTCCACGGACCGCTCGAAATCCAGCTTGGCCCGGTTGTACGAGGCCTGGGCGGAGTCGACCTGGCGGTCCACCTCCGTCTGCTCGAGCGGGGTCGGGTCGGGGGCGATTTCGAAGAGGGGGTCTCCCGCTCGCACGACGTCCCCGACCTGGACCTTGCAGGTCTTCACGATGCCGGAGATTTTCGACTTCACGCTGAATTTCTGGCGCGGCTGGATCTGGCCGACGGCCACGGCTTTCTCCGTGATGGAGCCGGTCGTGGCTTCGATCTGCTTCAGGCCGTTCTCCTTCTTCCGGGAGCGGGTGAACGCGTAGACGGCGGTCGCCGCGACGACCAGTCCCAGGAGGACGAGGAGGACCCGGACGAGCTTTCCCATGACGACTTTCCTCAGAGACCTTCGAGCGGAAACCTTCCGGACGCGGCCACGTTATTCAGGGATACGCAGGTCCGGCTGAAAGGTTCCCCGGGGCGGCCTCAGCTCGTCTTCCGGAAGCGGAAGCGGCGATGGGGCTTGTGCGTCCCGCTCGAGACGTCGTCGTTCCGGATGACCGATATCGTGCCGTCCACCTCGAGGACGGCGAGACGGACGTCCTCCGGCGTCTCGATCCCGTGCTCACGAAGCGCCTGCATCAGCTCCTCGTGCGAAATCCCCTCGATAGCGAGGTTCGGCTCGACGATGATTCCGCGGTTCACGAGAAGGCGGGCGTGCCCCCGGAGCATCTTCCCGAAGGTCCCGCCGTGCCGGGCGAACCGGCCGACCGTCGCATTCAGGAGGAGCAGGACGCCCGCGGCGGCCAAGCCGCCGAAGAGCGACGTGTCGGGCCCGACCATGGCGTTCTGGACGGAGTTGGCGAGGAGAAGAAGGAGCGTCAGGTCGAAGGGGGTCATCTGGCCGGTCGTCCGCTTCCCGAGGAGGCGGAAGCCGGCGAGGACGAAGAGGTAGACCACGACCGTCCGGAGGACGATGAGTCCGACAGAAGGGAGAGTGGTCGTCAGTCCTGACATGACGCTGCCGTCCATTGTCTCTCGGGGCGCGGAGGGGGATCGGGGGAACCCGGCCCGGGTTCCCCTGATTCATTTCAGTTGACCGGCTCCTCCTCGTCGGCGCCGTCCCCGGTCGGGTCGTCCGGTGCGGCGAGGGCCTTCTGCGTACGAGCCGTGTCGAGGGCCGGCGGCCCCGCCTCCAGCACCCACCGCTCGTAGAGGGTCTCGGGCAGCTCGCGCAGAAAGCGGGACGGCTCGGTCACCACGACGATCCCGTACCTGTCGAAGGAGGCGAGCGGGTGGACGAGCGTCAGCTCGTCCTTCGCCCGCGTGGCCGCGACGTGGAAGAGGCGGCGTTCCTCCTCGAGCCCCTCGGCTGTCTTCGCCGCGCGGACGTTCGGGAATCGCTCCTCCGTCAGGCCGATGACGAAGACGGCCCGCCACTCGAGCCCCTTCGCCTGGTGGACGCTGGAGAGGACGAGCCGCTCGTCGTCGTTCTCCCCGGCGATCGTCTCCTCGCCCGCCGGCTCGCCGAAGAGCGTCACCTCCGAGAGGAAGCCTTCGACGCTTTCGTAAGGCATCGCGAACTGCGCCAGCGCCTCGAGGTCGTCGAGCCTCGCCTGCCAGTTGGTGAACTTCGACCGGGCCAGCTCGGCGTACCCCCCGTCCTCGACGACATACCGGATCGCCTCTGCGGGAGCGGAGGAGTACGACGGCTTCCGGAGGGCCTTCATCGCTTCGGCGAAGCGGGAGAGGCCGGCGCGCGCTCCGGCGGGCGCCCGGCCGAGGTCGAGCCGGAGGAACCCGGCCACCGGGTCGGGCGACTCCGAGACGGCGGCCCAGAGGGTCGCCGCGGTCCGCTCCCCCACCTTCGGGAGGAGCTTCAGCGCCCGCTTGAACGAGGTCTCGTCCTTCGGGTTCACGAGGAGACGAAGGTGGGCGAGGACGTCCTTCACGTGCTGCTGCTCGAAGAAGCGGACGCCGGAGCGGACCTCGTACGGGATGCCGCGCCGCGTCAGCTCGAGCTGGAGCTCGAGCGCCTGGTGGTGCGCGCGGTAGAGGACCGAGATCTCCGAAAGAGGAATTCCCTCGTCCCGAAGCTCGAGGACCCGCTGCGCGACGAACTCGGCCTGCTGCGCGACATCGGCCGTTCCGACGACGGCGACCGGCACGCCCGGAGGGCGGACCGCGCGGAGCGTCTTCTCGAACCGGCGCGTGTTGTGCGCGATGGAGGCGTCGGCGAGCCCGAGGATCTCCGGCGTCGAGCGGTAGTTGGTCTCCAGCCGGAAGACCGCGGCGCCCGGGTACCGGTCCGGGAAGGTCAGGAGCGCCTCGAAGTCGGCGCCCCGGAAGGAGTAGATCGACTGCGCGTCGTCCCCCACGACCATCACGTTCCGGGACGGCGCGTCGGCCACGAGAAGGTCGACGAGATCGGCCTGCAGCCGGTTCACGTCCTGGTACTCGTCCACGAGAACGTGCCGGAAGCGGCCGGCAAGGGCCTTCCGGACGTCGGCGTGCTCCACGAGCAGCCGGCGCCAGTTCAGGAGAAGGTCGTCGTAGTCCATGCCGTTCGCGGCGACCTTCCGCTCGCGGTAGCGGGCCGCGACGGCGTGGATTGCGTCGGCGAGCGG
>JBLMYG010000066.1:0-4762 GCA_050258155.1 Acidithiobacillales bacterium | reverse complement strand
ATCTCGACGGCGAGGGCGAAGAAGCCCGCCTGAACCCGAAGAGCTCTCGACCTCGCCGGCCGTCACGCCTAGCTTTCGAGCTCCTTCAGAACTCGCCCTCGGGGACGTCCCTCTTCACGAGGAGCGCTGCGAGCTTCCTCCGGACGGTCGGGCGGTCCTTCTCGAAGAGGCCCGCTCGCTGGGCGGCGGCGAGCGTCGCCGCGAAGGCCTCGCGCGACACGTGGCCGCGAGGTTCCACGAGGAGGAGCGCACCGGCCGGGCGAAGGGCCGCCGCGATCTGCCCGAGGAAGCGGCCGGCGTCCCCTGCTTCGTGGACCGTGTGGATGGCGACGGCGAGGTCTGCGCGCCCTCGCCATTTCTCGAGGCCGAGATCCGCCGGTGTGCAGACGGACGACTCGATCCGGTCCAGGAGCCCGGCCCGGCGGGCGCGGCGGCGCAGTCCCTCGATCATTCGCGGCTCGACGTCCACGCAGATCACTTTTCCGTCCGGCCCGACGAGCCGGGCGAGCGGCAGGGTGAAGAAGCCCATCCCGCAGCCCGGCTCGAGAATGGTCATTCCGGGCTTCACGTGAGGAGAGAGAAGCCGCTCCGGCGGCTCGATGAGGCGCCGGAGCGGCGAGGCGAGGAGCGGCCCCAGCCACCAGGGGCAGACATGGCCGGCCGCGGCGATCGGCGGCGTCCGGGCCGAATCCGACCGTTCCCTCGGCCTCATGCCCTGCATGCTAGCCTGTGCCGATGGACGCGCTGCCCGGACCGAACGATCCGGTTCTCGGCCACGAACTGATCTCCCTTCTTTCGCAGATGGGAGGGGCGGCCACCGTCGAGGCCCTTCGCCGGGCGGCCCGCGGCGCCTTCGGTCCCGACGCGGTCTACGGCAACTGCCACGGAGACCGGTTCACATTCAACGAGGTTCTGACCTTCCTCGCGTCGCGGGGAAAGCTCTCCCTCAGGGGCGATGAGGTGTCGCTCGGGACCGTCCCGGCCTGCGACAACCACTGACCGCCCTGCGCACTTGAAGGAGGCGGCGTCAAGATGAAACCGCGGCTCGCCATCGCGCCCCTGATGCTTGCGGGGATGGCCCTCGTCTTTCCCGGCGCCGCCATCGCCCAGGAACCCCCTGCGAAGCCGCGCGCCCTGTCGGCCAGGAACATCGAGAAAGAGTTCAAAGGCGACTTCGACGGCATGGTCGAGCGCCGGGTGATCCGGGTGCTCGCCCCTTACAGCCGGACCTTCTACTTCAACGACAAGGGGCGGGAGCGCGGCTTCGCCGCCGAGCTCGTCCGCGACTTCGAGCGCTACGTCAACCAGAAGTACGCGAAGCAGCTCGGCAAGCGGCCGATCACGGTGGCCATCTTCCCGACGACGCGCGACAAGCTCCTGACCGGGGTCGCCGGCGGCTACGGGGACATCGCCGTCGGGAACCTGACGGTCACCGAGGAGCGGAAGAAGATCGTCGACTTCTTCGCCCCGCAGCAGATGTCGATGTCCGAGATCGTCCTGACCGGGCCGAACTCGCTTGCGATCAACACCGCCGACGACCTCGCCGGCAAGACCGTCCACGTCCGGAAGTCCTCGAGCTACCACGAGAGCCTCGTCGCTCTGAACGACCGCCTCAGGAAGGGTGGAAAGCCGCAGGTCAATCTCGTCCTCGTCCCCGAGGCGCTCGAGGACGAGGACATGATGGAGATGCTGAACGCCGGCGTCATGCAGGCCATCGTCGTGGACGACGTCGTGGCGCGGATGTGGGCCCCGGTGCTGCCGAAGATCAGGCTCAACGCGGGCGCCGCCGTCCGCACCGGCGCGACCTCGGGCTGGGCGATACGGAAGGAGAGCCCGAAGCTCCGCGAGATCCTCGGCGAGTTCTACGTCAAGTTCGTGAAGAAACAGAACCTGATTGCGGCCCGCATCGCCAAGTACAACAGGCAGGTGAAGCAGCTCAAGGACCCGACCAAGTCGGCCGATTACAAGCGCTTCGAGGAGACGGTCAGCTTTTTCAAGAAGTACGGGGCGAAGTACAGCTTCGATCCGCTGATGCTCGCCGCGCAGGGCTACCAGGAGTCGCAGCTCAACCAGCAGGCCAGGAGCCATGTCGGTGCCGTCGGCATCATGCAGGTCCTTCCCGCCACCGGTGCGGAGCTGAAGGTGGGCGACATTCACGTGGCCGAACCCAACGTCCACGCCGGGACGAAGTACATGGACCAGCTCATGACGAAGTACTTTCCCGACGCGAAGTTCGACGAGCAGAACCGGACGCTCTTCGCCTTCGCGTCGTACAACGCCGGGCCGGGAAACATCAAGCGGATGCGGACCGAGGCGGAGAAGCGGGGCCTCGACCCAAACGTCTGGTTCAACAACGTGGAGATCGTCACGGCCGCGAAGATCGGCACCGAGACGACGACCTACGTCCGGAACATCTTCAAGTACTACGTGGCGTACAAGCTGGCGGCCGACCTCCGCGAGGCCCAGCAGAAGGCGCGCGAGGCGGTGAAACCAGGGAGCTGAGCTACCGCGCGGGCGCGTCCCACCGGATCTCCGAGCCCCACGTGCTGTGGGGGATGGCGAAGACGGCGAGCGTGGCGAGAGAGGCGAGGACGACTGCGAGCCGCGCCGGGCGGCCGCCCCGCTGGCGGAGGGCCGCGGCGGCCCAGAAAAGGCCGGCCAGAAGCGTCTTGTTGTCCGTCAGGTCCCAGCCGAAGGGAATGCCGGTCCAGTAAGACCCGAAGGCCGCCTTCTGGACGAGCGGACCGAGGACGAAACCGCCGGCGACGATGAGGAGGAGCGTCACGAGCGTAAGCCACCGGAGGGATACGCCGCGGACGAGGGCCCCGAGCCCGGCGGCGGTGGAAAAGAGCATGGCCGCGAACATCGCGGCGATGTGGGGGACGAGGATCGCCGGGGGGACGTCTTCCTTGAAGCGCGTCACGGCCGGGCGGGGCGGGAAGAGGACGGTCTCCACGCCGCGGCTGAGGCGAACCTGGAACTCGAGCTTTCCGGCCGGCGGCTGATGCGGAAGGGCCGAGACGAGGTCGTCCCCGTCGCGCCTCATCTGGAGGAAGCTCAGGGCCTCTTTCGAGGGGGTGCGGCGGAACGCGAGCGTCCCGGTGACCATCGGGTCGGGGGCGTTCACCCGGACGGGCTGGTCGCCTCCTCCCGCGTGCGACCGGTCGAGGTTCAGGCGGATTTCCTTCCCGCCGAGGACGACGTGCCCGCGGAGGGGATACGTCGGCCCCGAAAGCCGCTGCCAGGCGGCCGAGGCGAGCGTGACGACAAAGGCAACGAGGAACCTGACGGCCGGTTTCTTCATCCGGACCTTTTCTCAGACAGTTCTCTCAGAGTCAATCGGGGCCGGATCCGGCAGGGGATTTGCACCCTCCTGGGCGGGCTGCCGATTCGTCGACCGGAGGAGACAGCATGCGCGCTCCGAGCACTCGTCTTGCCGTGGTTCTTTGCGCGGGGCTCGCCGGAGCACTTTCCGCCGGGAGCCGTCTCGAGGCGGGGACTCAGGCGGGGAGCGGTGCGGGCTTTTCCGGAGCCTGGGAGCTGAAAAAGGAGGCTGGCGACAATCCGTTCGCGGCGGAGGCCTCGGGCGAGGCGGACCGCTCCGGAAGAGAGGGACGGGGGCAGGGGGGCCTTGGCGGATTCGGGGGACAGGGCGGAGCTGCCGGGGAAGCGGTGGACGCACCGCTCGAGGCCGTCGGAGACGCGCACCGGCTCGTCATCGTGGACGACGGGTGGAAGCTGGAAATCACCTATCCGACCGGGCGAAAGCGGGTCCTCTACACCGACGGTGAGGCGCGCGAGCTGGACGACGGCGACGGCCCGGCCAAGGTCACGGCGAAAAGGAAGGGACACGGGGGTGAGAGGGTGGTCGTCACCTCCGCTTGGCCCAGCGGGCGCGGGCTGAAGGAGACGTGGGATCTCCTGGCCCGGCCTCGCCGTCTCGTCGTCGAGGGGAGCGTGAAGGGACGCTACCCGTTCGTCTACCGGCGAGTCTACGAGCCGGCGGCGGAGCTGGCGGCCGTGCCACCGAAGGCCGCGGCGGCTTCGCCCGTCCCGACGGCCCCTGCCGTCCCGGCGACGGCCGCGCCGTCCGGGACACCGGGTCCCGTCTCGACCCCGGCTGCGGCGAGCGCCGTGAAACCTGAATGCTCTGTCCGCCCGCCGAGAGGGGCGGGGCGGGCCGAGCTGGCCGCCCTGGCCAGGATCACCGGTTCCGAGGCCGAGAAGCGCGCGATCGCGTCTGTCGGCTCGCAAAGGGTCACGTCCGTGATTTTCTCGGACCTCGAGGTGGACGACGGCTGCCTCGTCTGGCCGCTCGACCTCCGGCTCGAGGGGAAGGCCGGCGTCCAGGAGATCCTGATCGACGCCGGGGACGGAAAGGTCCTCTCCTCCACCTTCGAGGCCGCCGATCGCTAGGTCGTCCCGAGGACGGCGGTGATCCCGGCGATCAGCGCCGGGCGGGACGCTCCGTCGGGCTCGCGGTGCCCGGGCCCGGCAGCGCGGGAAAGAGTCCGCCCGCCTCTTCCGAGGCGATAAGCTCCTCGACGCTCGAGTAACGGTAGATCACGTCGGCTTTGTTCTGAAAGAGGCCTCCGGTGTCGGCTGTCGGCCCGTACGTCGAGTAGAGAGCGTGGCCGAGAAGGCGCAGGTAGACGGTGAGCTGGGCCCTGTGGTGCGCCGAGTGCGTCAGCCGCCGCAGGAGCACCCAGGCTCGCGTCCGCTCGACATCGAAGAACGCCGTCTTCTCCTGGTACCACGACTC
>JBLMYG010000065.1:0-5621 GCA_050258155.1 Acidithiobacillales bacterium | reverse complement strand
AACCAGTAGTCGTAGTCCATCGTGTGGTGGAGCGTCTCGTCGAGCTCGCCCGCCTCCTCCCACACCCGCCGCCGGAAGAAGGCCGCGGGCTGTGCGATGAAGCACGCGTCGGCGAGGCGCGAGAGGGCATCGGCCCGGACGAGGTACGGCGAGACGCTTCTCCCCTCGGCGTCGATGTAAGCGGCCCGCCCCCAGACGAAGACGACGTCGGGGTGGGCGGTGAAGGCCTCGCCGACGGCCCGGAGCGCCCCGGCGCGGAGGAGGTCGTCGCTGTTGAGATACCCGAGCACCTCGCCGTGCGCGCGGCGGAGGGCCCTGTTGATGGCGTCGGCCTGGCCGCGGTCCGGCTCGGATATGAACGGGACCCGCCCGGCGTACTCCGCCAGGACGTCGAGCGTCCCGTCCGTCGAGCCGCCGTCCTGGACGAAGTAGTCGAGCCCCGGGTAGTCCTGCGAAAGGACGCTCTCGATCGTCTGCCGAATGAACCGTCCCTGGTTCAGCGAGGGAGTGACCAGCGAGATCGAAGGAAGCGACGTACTCATCCGCAGGTCACCATTCTCGAGAAAGAAGCTGCCAGAGGGAAACCACCGTAAGGAAACTTCTTATAAGCGGCGGCTGCATTGCAGCCGCCGATAGAAGGAAATCTGCCCTCGGCTGGCCGGGGTCAAGGGCGCGCTTCGCGCGCCGCGCAGCGGTCGCCGACCCTTGACACCGGCCAGCCGAGGGCTCAAGGCTCGTTCTCCCTTTCTAAGAAACATTCTCCCTTTCTTCTTTCGGCTTTTCCGGGAAGAGCAGGTTGATTCGGAAGAAGTTCAGAAGGAGGACGACGAGTCGTATCGCGAGGGAGAGGGGCCAGAGGAGCTTCGGCCCATGCCTCCTCCAGAGCGTGGCGTGCGCGGAGAGGGAGAGGTTGCTCTTCGGGTCGGTCATCCAGGAGACGTAGCGCCGCGCCGAGGGTGCGCCCGCGACTCTCGGGTCGTAGGCGCCGACCTCGTGGAAGAGGCGGGCGGCCGGGGCGACCAGAAGGCGGAACCCCGCTTTCTTCGCCCGAAGGGTGAAGTCCACGTCGCCCCACGCCTGCGGAAAGCGCTCGGCATCCGGAAGGCCGATCCGGGAGAAGACCTCCCGCGGCACGAGTGTCCCCATGCCGAAGAGCCAGTCCGCCTCGAACGGCGCGGACGGAAGAGCCGAAACCCCTGCACCGTGGTAAAGACCCCGGATCCCCCGTCCCCACCACTCGATGGCCCCCCCGGCCGACCAGACGCGCTCCGGGTCGTGAGCGTAAAGGATGGCGCTTCCGAGGATGGCGCCGGGAGACCGCGCGGCGGTTTCGGCCAGCCGGCCGAAGTAGTCGCCCCCGCAGGTCACGTCCTGGTTGAAGAAAAGGACGGCCGTCTCCCCCGCCGCGAGAGCCCGCTCCACGCCGAGGGCGATGCAGCCCGTCCAGAAGCGCGGCCTGTCGGTCCGGATCACCTCGACGCCGGGGAACTCCCGGGCCATCGCCTCGCCCGAGGCGCTCTCCTCGTCGTCCACGAAGATGATCGCGCCGGCCCCGGCGCGGCGGAGCGAGGCGAGCGCCCGTCGCGAGGCCTCCGGGCGGCGGAAGGCCGGGACGATGACGGCCGGGCTCGCCCTCAGGAGCTTTTCCCGCCGCCGTCCAGCGCGGCGAGCTCCGCGTCCACCATGATCCGGACCAGCTCCTCGAACGACGTCTTCGGCATCCACCCCAGCTCGCGCCGCGCCTTCGACGAGTCGCCGCGCGTCTCGGAGATGTCCAGCGGACGACGGAAGCTCGGGTCGAGGACGACGTGCTTCCTGTAGTCCAGCCCGACGCGGGAGAAGGCCGCTTCGCAGAAGTCCCGGACCGAGTGCGTCACGCCCGAGGCGAGGACGTAGTCACCTCCCGAGTCCGCCTCCACGATTTTCCGGATGCCCGCCACCGTGTCGACGGCGTAGCTCCAGTCCCGCTTCGGCTCGAGCGTGCCGAGGTGCAGCTCCGGGTCGAGACCGCGCGCGATGCGGGCTGCCGACCGGGCGATCTTCCGCGTCACGTAGTTCTCTCCGCGGCGGGGGCTCTCGTGGTTGAAGAGGATCCCGACCGAGGCGTGAAGGCCGTACGCGCTCCGGTAGATCCGGACGAGGTTCAGCGCGTAGACCTTCGCGGCCGCGTAGGGGTTGATCGGCGCCATCGGCGTCGTCTCGCTCTGGGGCACTTCCATCGGCTCGCCGAAGATCTCGCTCGTGGCTGCGAAGAAAAAACGGCACTCGGGCGCGACCTGCCGGACCGCCTCGAGGAGCCGCAGCGTCCCGAGCCCCGTCGCCTCGGCCGTGTACTCCGGCATGTCGAAGGAGATCCCGACGTGGCTCTGCCCCGCGAGGTGGTAGACGACGTCGGGTCTCACCTTCCGCATCAGGGCCACGAGGCTGCTCGTATCCTGGAGGTCGGCGAAATGGAGGTGGAGCCGGCCCTCCTCCTTGGCCCTCCTGAGATCGGGGATGGCGTCGAGCCGTGTCCGCTGCAGCAGGCTCGACTGCCGGACCATGCCGTGCACCTCGTCGCCCGACGCGAGGTGCGACTCCGACAGGTAAGACCCGTCCTGTCCCGTGATCCCCGTGATCAGGATTCGCGACATTTCTGAGGAACCGGAATATTAGCGTTTCGAAAGACGCGCCTCCAACCGTCCGCCACGACGCACACGGTACTCCAGCTCATAGTCAAACTCCTGGGCCTTTGGCACGGGCCACCGCTCCCAGCCACTATCGATGAGATCCTTCAGGTCCGGGGGAAGTGTGAGGTCGACGCGACGGACGATCAGCTCTGGAGGCGCGCGGCGGAGTTCGTCCAGGAGCCGGGCCTCGAAACGCACCGCAAACGGCTTGTAGTAGAGGAACGCTGAGACATTCGTGAACGACGACGCGGGCCGGCGCCTGGAATAGAAGTAGAGACCTGGTTCGGTGTCCCATGCGAAGAAGCGTTCATCCGGCGCAAGGAGGCGTTCGATCGTACCTGCCTCCGCCCGGACCGCAGCGAACCTGTCGCCGAATTTCAGACGACTCCAAGCCTCGGCCGTCATTCCGAAGAACGGCGTCTCGTACGCCGCCAGGAGCGCCAGACTGGCGAGGGCTGCTCCGTGCGCCGCCGCGCGTGCCCACCGTTCCGGAAACCGAGAGATGAACCCCACCGAGCACCCGGCGCCGATCGTCAGGGGCGGCAGCCAGAGCTGGTAGTAATGGGGAAAAAAGCGCCCCGGCAGCGCAATGAAAGCCGCCGTCCCGCCGATCCACCCCAAGAGCGCGAGCCCCAGGGCTGGTCGCCGCCGCCCGCCGAGCAGAAGGCCAGCGAATGCCAAGATCACGAGAGGCCAGAGAAACCTCGTTTCGCGAGGTACAAGGTGCCCGATCGACAGACCCTGGGCGAGGTTCGCCGGCAGACCGCCCGTGTAGTTCACGTAGTACCAGTTGAACTCAAAGACCGTCTCGTAGAATGCGGCAAATCGCCCGGTGACCTGGTACCAGCCGAGAACGAGACACCAGGTCGTGAGAACCGTTCCGGTCAAGACTGCCGCTCCCAAGAGGTGCTTGGCGGCAGCTGGCCGCTCGCGGCCGAATGGCCAGAACGACACGAGAAGCAGAGGAGCAACAGCGACGATCGCCGGCTGCTTCAAGAGTGTCGCGTACGAAAGGAACAGCCCGGCCGCGATGCACCTCGAAAGTGACGCTGCGCCTTCGTCCGGAGCTGGAATCAGGCAAGCTGCCACTCCAGCGAGGCAGAAATTAATGAGTGCCTCGGTATTCGGTTGATTGGCCTCCAGGAAGAGGTCGGAAGACACCGCCACCCAGAACGCCCCGGCCCATATCCCCGCTCGCAAGGACCCCGTCGCGCGTCGGACGGCGCCAAACACCGCGACGAGAGTCCCAACAGCCGCAGTGACGCCGAGGAGGTAGATGGAAAGAGGACCGTACCCGCCGGCGAGCTGGGAGGCTGCGTACGAAAGATAGATTCCCGGCGGCTTGTGGTCCCAGACCTCCACGTAGAGCTTCTTGCCGTCCAGGAGCTCGTGCGCCATCACTGAATAGGTCATCAAATCGCGATCAAACGGTTCGTCGTATGTGTGAAGGCGCAGCCCCGCCAGGAGGAGACCCAACGCGGCGAGAGTCAGGCCGGGACCGTGTCTTCGTCCGTTTCCCGAAGGCATATGGCCCGGATTGTGCGAAATTCGGCGCTGTGGCGACAATGAAATCCCGTGTCCAAGTCTTTGTCGACCTTGCGCCGCTGGCCGCCGACGGTTCGAGCGGCGGAGCGGCGCGGTTCATCCTGAAGCTCCTGAACGGCCTCCTCGCCGGCCCCTCTCCTCTCGACCTTCACCTTCTCGTCAAGCCGGGTGCGGCCGAAGCCGTGAGGGACCTCGCCGAGAAGGGAGCTGTTCTCCACCGACTCGGTGAAGATTCCGGCGCCGAGGAGCCGCGACGCTTCCGCCGGACGCTCCGCCGCCTCCCCGCCTCGCTCTCGCGCATCTTGCCGGACACTGCCTCTCTTTCGCGTCTCGGCGCCGATCTCCTTTTCAGCCCGCTCTTCACGGCCGTCTTCCACGAGCCGGGCCTTCCGCACGTCGCCGTGGCCTACGACTTCCAGGAGCTGACCTTCCCCGGGTTCTTCGACAAGCGTGAGCTAAAGCGGCGCCGCGCCTTCCGGCGCGATCTAGGGCGGGCGGACCGAGTCGTGGCCATCTCGGAAGCGACGAAGAAAGACGCCGTCGAGAAGGCGGGCGTCGACCCCGGGCGCGTCACCGTCCTTCCCCCCGTCGTCGGCCCGGCCCGAACTCCGCTCCCAACCGACGAGGAGTCCCGCATCCTCGGCTCACTCCGGCTCGCGGCAGGAGGCTACGCCGCCTACCCGGCCAACTACTGGCCGCACAAGAACCACGAGCGGCTTCTCGCCGCCTTCGCCCGCGCGCAGAAGAGCCGGCGGGACATGATCCTCGTTCTCTGCGGCGCCCTGGACGCGGCCCGCCAGTGGCTCGTCGCCTTGGCCCGCAATCGCGGCCTCTCGGAGTCCGTCCGGGTTCTTCCCTACCTCTCCGAGGACGAGGTGACGGCGATCCTTCAGGGAGCGCGGTTCCTCGTCTATCCATCGTTCTGGGAAGGCTTCGGCATCCCTGTCCTCGAAGCCCTTTCGCTCGGGACACCCGTCGCCTGCTCCGACCTTCC
This sequence comes from Acidithiobacillales bacterium, assembly GCA_050258155.1. Classification (GTDB taxonomy): domain Bacteria; phylum Acidobacteriota; class Thermoanaerobaculia; order UBA5066; family UBA5066; genus DAOMFB01. The sequence goes on along the minus strand of JBLMYG010000065.1, from coordinate 413 downwards.
CGTCCTCGGCGAGGTGGCCGGCGAGGACGCTCTTTACTTCAACCCGGAGGATGAGGCCTCCATCGCCGACGCGATGGAGCTCCTCTGGACGAGCGAGGAGACGCGCCAGCGCCTCTCGCGCGACGGCCGCGTCCGGGGCGAGTGCTGGGCGGCGGTCGACGTCGTCGGCGCCTACCGCCGACTTCTTGAAGGCTGAGGCACAAGGGGCAAGAGCTCGGCCGGCAGCGGCGACTCACCGTCGAAACCGGCCCCGAGATTCCTCGGAGCGGCAGGCCTCTGCCCCGCCTGCCATGTTCCCCAGCTCGTGTCGTTGCCGCCGCGCCCCTCCGGATAGCGGTCGCTCCCGCCGAGGTCGAGGAAGAGGCCGGCCTGTGACCCGTCGTACCAGCGCGGCGCGGCCGGATCGCGCACCG
>JBLMYG010000064.1:0-19751 GCA_050258155.1 Acidithiobacillales bacterium | reverse complement strand
CCGGGGAAGACCTCCTCCAGCTCGTACCGGACCCGGACGGCGGGCTTGTCGAGCTTCACGACGCGCGTCAGGTCGATCGGCGTCCCGACGACCACCACTTCGCACGGCGTCCTCCGGATCGTCTCCGCCAGCTCGGCCACCTGCTCGTCCCCGTAGCCCATCGCCGGCAGGATTCCGGTGGCGTTCGGGTATTTCCGGAAGGTCGCTGCGATCGAGCCGACGGCCCAGGGCGCCGGGTCGACGATGGCGGCCGCGCCCGCCTTCTTCGCCGCGACGAGCCCCGCCCCGAAGCTCATGCCGCCGTGGGTCAGGGTCGGGCCGTCCTCGACGACGAGGGCGCGGCGGCCGCGGACCAGCTCCGGACGCTCGCAGACGACCGGCGAGTTCGTCCGGAAGACGCGGGCCTTCGGGTTGAGCCGTGCCGCGGCCATCTCGACCGCGTGGATGTTCCCCTCGTCGGCCGTGTCGCACTTGTTCACGAGGATGACGTCGGCCCGCCGGAAGTTCGCTTCTCCGGGGTGGTAGCCCGTCTCGTGCCCCGGCCGGTGCGGATCGGCGATGCAGAGGTGGAGGGTCGGCTCGAAGAAGGGAAGGTCGTTGTTCCCTCCGTCCCACAGGATGACGTCCGCCTCGGCCTCCGCGCTCCGGAGAATCCGCCCGTAGTCGACGCCCGCGTAGACGACGACCCCGCTCACGAGGTGGGGCTCGTACTCCTCGCGCTCCTCGATGGTGCATTTCTCCCGGTCGAGGTCGGCGAGGGCCGCGAAGCGCTGGCAGGCCTGCGCCGCGAGGTCCCCGTACGGCATCGGGTGCCGGACCACCACGACGCGGAGACCGAGGTTCTTCAGGACCCGCCCGATGAACCGCGTCGTCTGGCTCTTGCCCGCCCCCGTCCGGACCGCGGTGACGGCCACGACCGGCACGTGGGCCCGGAGCATCGTCCGGGAGGCGCCGAGGAGCGTGAAGTCCGCGCCCGCGGCGATCGCCTCGGACGCGAGGTGCATGACGGCCCCATGCGCGACGTCGGAATAGGAGAAGACGCAGAGGTCGACCTTCTCGTCGCGGATCAGCCGGGAGAGCTCCTCCTCGGGGCGGATCGGGATGCCGTCCGGGTAGAGCTTCCCCGCGAGGGCGGCCGGATAGAGGCGCCCCTCGATCCCCGGGATCTGCGTCGCCGTGAAGGCGACGACGCGAAAGGCGGGATCGTCCCGGAAGACGGTGTTGAAATCGTGGAAGTCGCGTCCGGCCGCGCCGAGGATGACGACGCGCCGCGCCGGGCTGGTCATGGTTCCCTCCCTGCCAAGCTCAAGATCTACGGACGCCGCCAGCGGCGGCCGTCGCGCGCGAGAAGGGCGACAGCCCCCTCGGGGCCCCATGTCCCGGCGTCGTAGTTCGGGAGGTCCGTCGGAGGGTTCTCCCGCCAGACGTCGAGGACCGGCGTGCAGGCCTCCCACGCCGCCTCCACCTCGTCACGCCGCGCGAAGAGGGTCGAGTCGCCGTGCATGGCGTCGAGGAGGAGCCTCTCGTACGCCTCGGGCTGCGAGCGCCCGAAGAACTCGGAGTACTTGAAGTCCATCGTCACGGTGTCGATCTTCATCGCCCCGCCCGGCTGCTTGGCGCCGAACACCAGCGCGATCCCCTCGTCGGGCTGGATCCGGAGGATCAGCGTGTTCGGCTCCTGCTGCGGCATGCCGGCCTTCCGGAAGAAGGCGATCGGTGGCGTCCGGAACTGGATGGCGATCTCGGTGACGCGCTTCGGCATCCGCTTGCCGGCCCGCAGGTAGAACGGCACGCCGGCCCAGCGCCAGTTCTCGACCTGAACCTTCCACGCCGCATACGTGTCCCGGAGCGACATCGGGTGGACGTCCTTCTCGCTCCGGTAGCCGGGTATCGGGACGCCGGCGATCGCCCCGGGGCCGTACTGGCCACGGACGGTGTCGCGCAGGATCTCCTCCGGCGTCTGAGGACGGATGGCCCGGAGGACCTTCACCTTCTCGTCCCGGACGGCATTCGGCTCGAAGGCGACGGGGGGCTCCATGGCGACGAGGCAGAGGAGCTGGAGGACGTGGTTCTGGATGATGTCGCGGAAGATCCCGGCCTCCTCGTAGAACCTTCCGCGCGCCTCGACGCCGATCGACTCCGCCACGGTGATCTGGACGTGGTCGACGTACCGCCGGTTCCAGAGCGGCTCGAAGAGCCCGTTGCCGAGGCGGAAGACGAGGATGTTCTGGGTCGTCTCCTTGCCGAGGTAGTGGTCGATCCGGAAGACCTGCCGCTCGCGGAAGACGCCGGCGATCTCGTCGTTCAGGGCGCTCGCCGTCTCGAGGTTCCTCCCGAAGGGCTTCTCGACGATCACGCGCGAGAAGGGCCCCCCGTCCACCCGGTAGTTCATCCCCGCCTCGCCGAGGTTCTTGACGGCTACGGAGATGGCCGATGGAGGGATCGCGAGATAGTAGAGGCGGTTCCCGGCCAGGCCCCGCTCCTTCTCGATCGCCTCGAGACGGGCGCGGAGGTCCGCGAAGTGCTTCGGGAGCGTCAGGTCCCCCCGGAAGAAGAAGAGTCGCGACGCGAATTCCCTCCACTCCACCTCGTCGAGCGGCTTCGTCCGGGCGTGCTGGGAAACGGCCGCCTTCATCTCGGCACGGTACGTCTCGTCCGACTCTCCCGTCCGCGCGTAGGCGACGATCGCCGTCTCCCTCGCGAGCTGCTTCTCCCGGTGGAGCTCGAAGAGCGCGGGGACGAGCTTCCGCTTCGACAGGTCCCCCGAGCCGCCGAAGATGACCAGGGTGACCGGCAGGGGCGGCGTCGTGGTCATCCCAGCACTTCCCGCAGGGCCTTCGCGACGGCGGGCCCGTCGAGTCCCATCAGCCGGTAGAGCTCCTTCGCCGGGCCGGAGGACGAGTAGAACGTCACGCCCATCTTCCGGACGCGGGCGGAAAGGCCCAGCTCGTTCAGGCGGACCTGAAGCCAGGTGCCGAGGCCAGTTTTCGGGTTGTGGTCCTCCAGCGTGACGATCCTCCCGTGCCGCGCCGCGTGCCGGACGTCGTCGTCGGAAAGATCGCTCCAGGCGGCCACGGAGACGAGGTCGATCCGGTGCCCCTCCCCTGCGAGGAGCCGCCAGGCGTCGAGGGCGTAGGCGAGCATGTTTCCCGCGCAGAGAAGCGTGACGCCGCTCCCGGAACGGACCCGGTCGGCACGGGCCGGGTCGAAGACGTAGTCGCCGGAAAAGAGCGGCGTTCCGTCTTCGCGCGTGGCGACGGGGAGCTTCGATCGGCCCATCACGAGGGCGTGGTTTCCGCGGTGCGCGGCCATCCACCGGACGATCCGGTCCGTCTGGTTCGGGTCGGCGGGCGTGAAGACTTTCCATCCGAACGTCGAGTTCAGGAGGCCGAAGTAGTCGATCGAGTGGTGCGTCTTTCCGTCCTCGCCGACGTCGATCCCGGCATGGGTCACGGCCAGCTTGACGTTCGCGCCGTTGATGTCGGTCAGCCTCTGCTGGTTGTAGGTCTCGGCCACGCCGAACATGGCGAAGTCGCCCCACCAGGCGAGGACCCCGGCGAGGGAAAGCGCGCCCGTCACGACGGCGCTGTTGTGCTCGGCGATCCCTCCCTGGAAGAACTCTGCCGGGTGCTTCGCGGCGAAGCGATCGGTCTTCGTCGACCCGAGGAGGTCGCAGTCGAGAACCGCCATCGGGACGTTCGCGGCCGCGGCCGCGTCGCCGACCTCCTGGAGAGCCTGGCCGAAGGCCGTCCTGTTGTCGGTCGAGACGTCGGCCGCGTAGCTCCTCGGGGTCCCGGGGGTGGTCAAGACGGCACTTTCGTCCGGCCGGCGCGGCAGGACCGAATGCCAGTCGGGGGCGGGCTTCTTCCGCTCGGCGATCCAGTGGTCGAGATCATCGGGGAGACCGAGGATCGCCAGCGCCTCGCGGCATTTCTCGACGGAGAGCGCCGCTCCGTGCCACTTGTACCCCTCCTTTTCCATGAAGGGGACCCCTTTCGACATCACCGTGTGGCAGGCGACGAGCATCGGCCTCCCGGCCCGGAGGGCGGCCCGGACGGCCCGGTAGACCGCCCGGACGTCGTGCCCGTCCACCTCGAGGACCTCCCAGCCGTCCGCCCGCCAGTCGCCGAGGATGTCCTGGGGGAAGATGTCGGCGTTGGATCCGGAGAGCTGCATTCGGTTCCAGTCGAGGAGGGCGACGAGGTTCGTCACGTTGTGGCGGACGGCGTAGCGGCGCGCCTCGCCGACCTGCCCCTTCTGCTGCTCTCCGTCCCCCATGCAGCAGAAGACCCGGGGAATACGCCCATCGGGGGGGTGCGGGGGGGACGGACCCGTCGTTCCCCCTGCGGCAGCGGACCACGTCCCCCCCGCCTTCAATCGCGCCGCGAGTGCAAATCCGACCGCGGCCGACAGCCCCTGCCCGAGGTTTCCCGTCCCCCACTCGATACCGGGGACGTCGCGCTCCACGTGGCCTTCGAAGGGAGAGCCTCCACGACGGAAGCCGAGAAGGGGCAGGGACCCGTCGAAGAATCCGAGGCGCGCCAGCGCCGCATAGGCGCCGGGTGAGGTGTGGCCGTGCGAGATCACGATCCGGTCGCGGCCGGGGTCGAACGGCGCTCTCGGGTCGGAGTTCGCGAAGCCCCAGAGGACGAGCTCGAAATCGATCGACGACATCGAGCCGCCGGGGTGGCCCGAGGCGGCCAGCGTCGTCATCTTCAGGATGTCGCCGCGCGCGAGGAGGGCCAGATCCTGTAGCCTCGAAACCTGCGCGTCGGTCAGCTCGGGAGCGTCGAAGGTCCCGAGGATCACCTCGCCGCTCCGACCTTCGGCGCCGGGGTGACGAGCGATTCCTTCCGCCGCTTCTCGATCGTGGCGAGGAGGTCGACGTAAGATTTCTCGAAGAGATCGACGCCGTTCTTCTGGAGCGTCTCGCCGACCGCCTCGACGTCGACTCCGAAGCCCGCGAGGTCTTCGAGGACCTTCCGGGCGTCGTCCAGGCCCCCGAGGACCGTGTCCCCGGGGCACCTCCCGTGATCGAGGAGGGCCACCAGCGTCTTCTCCGGCATCGTGTTCACGGTGTCGGGGCCTACGAGGTTCTCCACGTAGAGAAGATCGCTGTACGCGGGGTTCTTCGTCCCGGTCGAGGCCCAGAGCGGACGCTGGAGACGCGCCCCCCTCGCCGCGAGGTCCCGGAACTCCGCCCCCTTGAAGATCGAAAGGAAGTCCTGGTAGACGACCTTGCTGTTCGCCAGGCCAGCCGTCCCTCTCAGCGACTCGAGCTTGGCCTTCACCGGCCCTGCGGCCTTCGCGATCTTCTCTTCGAGGAGCTTGTCGACGAGCGTGTCGACGCGCGAGACGAAGAAGGACGCGACGGAGTGGACCTTCGCCAGGTCGCCGCCCTTCGCTCCGAAATCCGAGAGGCCGGCGAGGTAGGCGCGCGCCACGTCGCGGTAGTGCCGCCTGTTGAACATCAGCGTGATGTTGATCGAAACGCCGGCCCCGATCAGCCGCCGAACCGCGGGAATCCCTTCCGGCGTCGCGGGCACCTTGATGAAGACGTTCGGCCGTGACAGGAGCTTCGAGAGGCGCGTCGCCTCCTTCACCGACGCCTCCTCGTCGTGGGCGAGCGACGGAAGGACCTCCAGCGAGACCCAGCCGTCCACGGGGTTGGCGCGATGGATGGCCGCAAACAGATCCGCCCCACGGGCGACGTCGCGGCGGGTCAGCTCGTCGTAGATCGTGAAGGCGTCCGCCCCCTCCGCCGCACGCCGGGCGATCGCGGCGTTGTAGTCCCCCTCGTCCTTCTCGATCGCCTGCCCGAAGATCGTCGGGTTCGAGGTGACGCCGTAAACCGTCCCCGCCTCGATCCACCCTCCCAGCTTCCCGGACGTGATCATCCGGTCGGAGATGCTGTCCATCCAGACGGCCTGCCCGCGGCGGCGGTATTCGACGGGGACGCTCATCGTTTCCCTCCTCGCCCCACGATCCTATTACGCCCCGGCAACCGTCCGGGGATGGCGCCCGATCAGGCCGGCGGACGGGCGCCGTAACGGGGGATTGTCGTGCCCAGGGCCTCCAGGCGCGCCACGACGGCGGCCCTGAGGTCGGCGAGGCCTTCGCCGCTCAGTGCCGAGATCCGGAGGGCGTCGGGGTCCGCCGGCTGCGGCGCCGGGAGGTCGGTCTTGTTGTAGGCGAGAAGGACGCGATTCCGGGGGACACCCATCTCGTCCAGGACGTCCTCCACGGCGTTCTTCTGCGCCTCGGCCTGCGGCGAGGAGGCGTCGACGACGTGGACGAGGAGGTCCGCGTCGCCGGCCTCGGCGAGCGTCGACCGAAACGACGCGACGAGCTGGTGCGGGAGCTTCCGAAGGAAGCCGACGGTGTCACCGACGACGATCGCCCGCCCCGCGACACCCTGAAGTCGCGCGTGCCGCGGGTCGAGCGTGGCGAAGAGCCGGTCCTCGGCGAACTCCTTCGAGGCGCTGAGCCGGTTGAAGAGCGTCGTCTTTCCGGCGTTCGTGTAGCCGACGAGGGCCACGACAGGCACCCGGCGGAGCCTCTTTTGCCGCACGGCCCGCCCCCGCTCGATCTTTCCCAGCTCTTCCTTGAGCGTCGCGATCCGCCGCCGGATCTTCCGGCGGTCGAGCTCGAGCTTCCGCTCGCCCGCGCCGGCGCGAAACGCTCCGCCGCCGCGCTGCTGGGCGAGGCCCCGCACCCCTCCCACGAGGCGGGGAAGGAGGTACTCGAGCTGGGCCAGCTCCACCTGCGTCATCGCCTCCCGCGTGCGCGCCCGGGCGGCGAAGATCTGGAGGATGACGCCCGGCCGGTCGAGGACGCGTGTCGGGAGGGCCTTCTCGAGGTTCCGGACCTGCGAAGGTGAGAGCTCGTCGTCGAAGACCGTCCACCCCGCCCCCATGTTCCGGCCGAGTTCCGCGATCTCCTCCACTTTCCCGCGCCCGATGAACAGAGCCGGGTCAGGCGCCTTCCGCTCCTGGAGGGCCCGGGCGACGACGGCTCCGCCGGCCGTGTCGACGAGGCGCTCCAGCTCGTCGAGGTGATCCTCCGCGGTCGCCCGGTCCGTCTCGCGGCCGAAGACACCGACAAGGATCGCTCGTCGGCTCGCAGGCTTCTCCGCCTCGGCCCGGGATTCGGCCGCGGGCAACCCTTTCACGCGAAGGGATGCTAGCGTAACGGTCCAGATGGGACTCGGACGCGCCTCCCCGCCCGACCTTCAGCTTCTCGGCGAGCGGCTTCAGGCCCTTCGGGCCGAATGGCAGGGCCGGCGGCTGGACTCCGACCCCCTCCGGTTCCCGCACCGCTACGCGGACTCCGGGGACCGCGAGGTCGTCGCCTTCCTTGCCGCCTCCCTCGCCTTCGGGCGCGTCGCCTCGATTCAGGCGTCCCTCGAGCGACTTCTGGCGGCGCTCGGCCCGTCTCCGGCCGCGTTCCTCGAGGGCTGGGACGAGCGCCCGATTGCAGGGCTCGAGCGATTCGTCCACCGGTGGGTCACGGGTGAGGACGTCGAAGATTTTCTTCGACTGGTGAAGAGGGCGAGGAGCGCTCACGGCTCTCTCGGCGCACTCTTCGCGAAGGGGGACTCCGAGGAGGACCGAACCGGAGTCTTCTTAGAAGTTGAAGAGAGCCGGGGACGGACAACGCGCCCTCCGCGAGAAGGCTGCCCGGATCGAATGGCCGATTCGGATTACGTCGCCGCACTCTCTTTCTTTCTAAGAGATCTTCGGTCTTTCTCCCCCTCGCGAGTTTCTGTCTCGCGCGGATTGCAGTTTCTGCTCCCCTCCCCCTCCTCCGGCTCGGCCTGCAAGCGTCAGCACCTCTTCCTCCGCTGGATGGTCCGGACCGACGACCTCGACCTCGGGCTCTGGACGGGCGGTCGGTTCAGCCCGGCCCGGCTCCTCCTGCCGATGGACACGCATGTCCACAGGATCTCGCGGTATCTCGGCCTGACGCGCCGAAGGACCGCCGACCTCGCCGCGTCGCGCGAGGCGACGGCGTGGCTCTCCCGGCTCTCCCCGGGAGACCCGGTCGCCTTCGACTGGGCCCTCTCCCGGCTCGGGATCCTCGCCGAATGCTCGTTCGCGCCGACGCGGCGCCACTGCGAGCGGTGTGCCGTCGAGCCTGTCTGCCGCGAGCGGATCGGACCGCCTCGCACGGTCCCGTCCGTCAGGGTTCTCACCACATGATCGACAGGAAGAGCCTGCCCGTCCTCGCCGTCGCGGCCGTCATCGCGGCAGGACTCGCGTTCCTCGCGAAGGACTCCCTCAAGACTCCGAAAAGCAGTGCGACACTCCCACTGGCGCCCGCTGAAGCCGCCTCCGTCGCGCCGGGCCCGCGTCTCGTCTCCCTCCCCGGGGGAGGGACCCGCGACCTCTCGCGCCCGCCGGGCCAGCTTCTCATCCTCCACTTCTGGGCGACCTGGTGCCCCCCCTGCGTCGAGGAGTTCCCGGCACTCCTCCGGTTCTGGAAGGAGTACGAGAAGAAGCCGGGCCTTGCCCTCCTCGCCGTCTCCGTGGACGAGAACTGGAAGACGGTGAACGACTGGGTCCGGAGCGTCGGCGCCACCGGGATTCCGGTGGCCCTCGACCCCGAGCGGAACACGGCGAAGGCCTTCGGGACAGAGAAATTCCCCGAGACTTACGTCCTGTCGCCTTCGGGGCAGGTCGTCGACAAATTCATCGGGCCCGTGCCCTGGACCTCTCCCGCCGTCCGGAAGCGGATCGACGAGCTTCTGGGAGCCCGGGTTGCCGCTTCGGCCGGCAGCTGATTCCGGAACTTTTCCGGCCCGGCTCCGTTTATCCGTGATGGAGTGACGAGATGCGAGTCGCGAGGTCAATCGTCAACGCCCTCTTCTTCTTCGTCCTCTTCCTCTTCGCTTACGCACTCGTCACGCCGGGGCTCGTCTCTGGGGCCACCCATGGGCCCCGCTTCCTCCGGATGACCGTGGAGGACCAGGAAGGCCGCCATGGACGGCCCGAGAAGGTCTCGTTCTGCATCCCGTACGGCCTCATCCGGGGGGGCCTGAAGTTCGCCAGCCTCGGCCGGCTGCACCGCGAGCTGGACCTCTGCCTCACCGACTCCGTCGAGGCGGACCAGCTCCGCTCGATCTGGAAGGAGCTGTCGGAGAGCCCGGACGGAACGGAGGTCGTGAGAAAGCGGGACTTCGACGAGATCCGCCTCAAGAAAGAGGGGGGCACGGTGACGGTCGTCCAGACGAAGGACTGCTGCCCCGACGAGCAGGCGACGATCCGGATCCCCGTCAGGCTCCTCGAGGCGGTCGCCGCTCACGGCAGGTCCTTCGACACCGACGCCATCCTCTCCGAGCTCCGGAACCTCGACCGGGGCGAGCTGCTCGACGTGAAGGCTCGCGACGCCCACGTCCGCGTCTGGATCGAGTAGCACCAGGTAAGGACGAGGGCCCGGGGACCTCGCCCTCGGCTGACCAGTTCAAGGGTCGGCGACTGCTTCGCAGCGCGCAGAGCGGGCCCTTGACTCCGGTCGGCCGAGCGCACCTTTGCAGCCATCGGCGGCTGCATGAGCAGCCGCCAGATATTGGCAGTTTTGCAATGGGAGTGTCTTTCTAGTCTTCGCTGAACGGGTCCTTGCCGAGCTCCTCGAGGAACTTGTCGAGGCGGTATTGGCAGGGCCCGAAGAGGAACCTCATCTCGCCGTTCTCGCAGACGACCTCGCGGACGTGGACCGAAAGCCCGGCCGGAAGAAAAGGCCCGAGATGGATAACGACGACCCGCTCGTCCGGGTAGAAGAAGGCCCGCCCGGGCGGCTGGCGGTCGACGATTTTCCGGAGGACCCAGTTCGGAATCGGAAGGAAGCCGAAGACGGTCAGGTCGGCGATGGCGAAGCCGAGGAAGCCGTCCTTGAAGCGAAGCGACTCGAGATGGCTCTTGATGAGAATCCGGATCCACTTTCGGACCCGGACGGTCAGGCCGAGGCGGCCGTTCTCCGGCTCGATGAGGATCTCGTCGATCTCCTGCACGTTCCGGATCGCCTTCCGGGCGAAGGCGTTCAGCGTCGTCGCGTCGATCGCCACCGCGAGGCCGTCCCATCGGACCGACAGCGAAGGAAGGTCGACGGGCGGGGGCGCGAGCTGTGGCTCCGGTTCCACGGCGGCATGAGAAACCCGCGGGGCGCCCGGCGTCAAGTCGCCGAGCTCATCGGACCACGTAAGCGACCGCAAAGCCGATTTGCGCTGCCATCAACATCAGGTACATGTGCGTCCACGACGGGTGGTTCTCCGTGGCCGACAGCTCCTCCGGGTCGCGCATCAGGAGGTAGACGGTGTAGAGGCCCCAGGCGGCCAGCATGATGCCGAGCGCGGAAAGGAGCGTTGGGTTCCCTGTGAGGAGCCGCTGGCCCGGCACGACAGGATCGGCCAGCCTCGTCAGGAACGGAAGGAGGAGCCACGGGAGGACGAAGAACGGCGCGATGATCCGGACCGTGGTCCGGTTGCCGTAACGGACAGGGAGCGTCCCGCAGCCGCCGGCCCGGTCTCCCGGGACGTCGGAAAAGTCCTTTGTCGAGGTCGCCCCGACGAGAAAGAGGGCGAAGAGGAGTCCGATGACCCACGGCTCCCAGCAGCCCGCCGAGGCGACGAGCGTCCATCCCGCCACCTTCAGCCAGCAGCCGCGCGGCAGGGCGATGGTGACGTTGGCCCAGATCCCGAAGCGCTTGGTCCGCCCGAAGGCAGGAACCGAGTAGACGAGCGTGGCGAGAAAGCCGCCCATGAACAGGAAGAAGCACTGGTGGCGCGGAAGCGGTGCGGCCATCCGCTCGGCGAAGCTCCCGGTGGAAGGGACCACGATCCACCAGACCGGGACGATCGCGAGAACGTAGAGCGCCAGCGTAAGCCGCCACGCGGCGGACATCGAGGTGACACCCCTCACGAGGGGCCGCTCCGGCTTGTTCACGCGGTCGATCTCCAGATCCGTGATCTGGTTCAGGACGTTCGACGCAGCGTTCAGGAGGGACGCGCAGAAGGAGCCGAAGACGACGACGAGAAGAAGGGCCCAGGTGACCCTCCGGCTCGGATCGGGGTTGTGCGCGCTGCCGAACGCGCAGATCGAGCCCGAGAGGATTCCGAGGAGAGGCGGAAGAAGCGTGAACGGCCTCGTCAGCCGGACTGCCGTGGCAACCGTCACCGGAAGCCCTCGAGCTGGGCCAGCAGGAGCGCAACCCCCGCCCCGACGAGCGTGTTCACGAAATTGAGGACGTGGCCGCTCGAGACCCTCCAGGAGGCGCCGTCCCGGCCAAGCAGGCTTTCGACGACGGTTCCTGCACCTGCGGCCGCGACGACGATGGCGATGGCGACGCCAGTAGGCTCGATCCAGCCGACGAGTCCACCCGCCGCCGCCAGAAGGAGGGCACCGAGGAGGCCGGCGAGCGTCCCGGCCATGGAAATGGCCCCGTCGGTCCCCGGCGGCACCCGACGGAAGTCCGGGAGGAGCACCGTGGCGGACCGGACCGCCTGGCCGACCTCCGTACCCACCGTGTCCATGAGGGCCGTCGCGAAAGCCGCCGTCGCGGCGAGGCGGAAGGCGGCCGCCTCCGGGTGAGCGAGGCCGGCTGCGACGACGAAAAAGGCTGCGACGGTCGTGTTCGCGACGACGTTCTCGGCGCCGCGCCTCCCGCCCGCTTCTTCGGCCTTTCCCATAGCCTCCTTCCGCCTCCGGCGGAAGCGCGTCGCGAGCGTCCCGACCCCGAAGAAGAGCCAGAGAAGGGAATAAGCCCGGATGCCTCCAAAGGCCCAGACCGCCGACCCGACGATGAATCCGGCCGCCACCCCGGACGGGCGGACGACCCTCAGAAAGCCCGCGAGCGTTGCTACGAGGAGATTGAGGGCGGCTCCGGCGGCGAGGCTCTGGAGCCAGGCCCGGTCACTGAAGACCGACCAGCCCGGGATCGTCGGGAGAAGTGCCGCAAGGGCGCCCGCTCCGACGAGCGGCGGCAGGATGTTGTCGTCGAGCTCCGACGGGAGGCTCTCGACGACCGCCCCCGCGGCTGCTGCGAGAAAGAGACAGGTGATTTCCGGGGACGACGGCATCGACCCGCGGGTGACGCCGAACAGGACGGCGGCGGCAGCCGCTCCCGCGAAAATGTAGGCGGCTGTGCCGGCCACGCTCTTCCTGCGGTTCCACGGCAGACGAGGTCCTCCGAGCGCCAGGCCGGCCACCGTCGCGGCGGCGTCCCCGAAGGCAAGGAGCGCCCAGCCCGCTGCGGCGATCTCCAGATGGCGCCGGTAGAGGAGGATGAGCGCGAGGACGACGATCGGGTAGAGGACGATCCCCTTCGACGGGATCCCTTCGGCCTCGCCGTCGCGGAGGAGGGCCCTTCCGCCCAGCCGCGGCAGGACGAAGATATTGAAGAGAATCGCCGCGGCTGCCGCCGCGGCCGCGGCCGACCACGTCAGGAACGGCAGGGTGAGCCCGAAGAGGCCCGAACCGGCGTGGACGGCTTTCCGCCTCCATTCGCCGGACGTCATCGTCATCGCGAGAGGCTCCCCCTCAGGTCGAGGAAGCTGCCGATGTTCCTCAGGGAGAGGCCGATCCGGAAGTCGCGCGAGGGCACCGTGCCGACACGGATGTCCCGGTACTCGAACAGCACCTTGTAGCAGGAGCCGAGGAAGGTCAGGAGCGCGCGCGACTCGAGCATCTTTCCGTTCGTCAGGTCGTAGTTTGCCGCCAGATCGAAGCGGAGAAGGCGGGGGATGACCGGCGTCCCGCCGAAAAAACGGATCTGGGACGAGGAGGCCGAAGGGAGGACGACCCCGGGGGGTGGCGGGACGGTCACGGGGTTGCTGTAGAAGAGCGACAGCGCGACCGCGGCGTCCTTGTGTGCCCAGTTGGTCGTCAGGCTCGACGACACCCACTGGCCCGCCTTCAGGTCCCACGATGCCCGCGCGTCGAGGTTGAAGCCCGTCCCCGCAACGACCCGGAGCGTCGTGTCGAGCGTGCCGAAGTGCGAAGCGAGAGGGCTCGGCCCGTAGGTCGTCCCGGTGCCGGGCAGCGTGAAGTAATAGGTCGAGCCGACCTCCAGCGAGGCCACTTCCCGGGCGCTCCCCTGTGCCCCCTTCGCCAGGAGCCGCTGCACGATGGAGTACCGGACGGCGTTCGTCGCCACGACGGCGTCGATCTCGTCGAAGAGCGGCGTCTTCCAGAGGTCGCCGGGGTCGCTCTGGAAGGCGTAGTCGAAACGGGGCTCGATGACATGCTTGACCTTCGTGACGTCGCCCCAGGAGACGTCGAAGATCCGCGAGAACGAAGGCCCGGTCATCTCCATCTCCGCGTCGCCGAAGAACCGGTTGTAGGCCTCCGGAAGGAGCGCCGTCCCCGTCTGGCTCTGCGACATCCCGTAGGAGGTCAGGCGCGCTCCGCCGGACGCTTGCGCCGAAAGCCACGGGGCGATCGGGAGGGGAACCGCGACGTGGGGGAACAGGTCGAACCGGCCGTACGTCCCGGAGGGCTGGGACGGCCCCCGGTCCGCCGACAGCAGGGCCGCCTGTCCCGTCGCCTCCACGTACGCCGATTCCGAGAGAACGGGGATCGGCCGAAGGGACGCCTCGAGCCCCGGCTCCCGGCTCAGGACGACGTTCGTGGTGCCGAGAATCGTCGTCTCGCTTCCCCCTCGGAGATTGATCGAAAAGGGATCGGGGTTCCAGGTCACGAACCCGTTCGACCCGACGCTCCGGAGAGAAGCGAGGTCGAAGCTGCTCTCGTACCCCTGCCAGAAGTTCAGGTCCGAGTACTGAAGCCAGTTGAAAAGCCCCCGGACGCGGGGCCCCAGGTCGTCGCTGACGATGGTCCCCGTCGTCTTCCATTGCCACCTGCTTGCTTCCGGATCCCAGACCGTGTAGTAGAGACCGTCGGCACGGGTGCCGAGTGTGGGCCGGACGCGCAACTCGGTGCCGACGCCGTACCATCCGTGCGAGAAGAGATCGCCGACGAAGGTCGCGTCGGCCGACCGCGAAATCGCCCAGTAGTACGCCAGCCCGAGGTACCCCCCCCGGACGGAGTTGTAGCCGATGGCGGGGATCATGAAGCCGGAGGCCCGCTCCCGGAGGACGGGCCAGAGCAGGTACGGAAGGTAGAGGAGCGGGACGCCGCCCATGCGGAATGTCGTGTCCGAGAGGCGCGCGTACTCCTCCAGCGTGAAGCGCCCCCTCTTCATCGTGAACTCCCACGCCGGCTTCTCCCCCTCGCACGCGGTCATCCGGCCGTCGGTCAGGGTGTAGCTGCGCGGGCCGACCTTGGCGAGGACAGCGCCCCTGAGGTGCACGCCCCCCTCGAGGTCGATCTTCCCGTTGGTGACGACGCCGACCTTGTCGGCGAGGTCGAAGTCGATCCGGTCACCCCGGAGGCTGGAGAGCCCCTGAACGAGATAGACGTCCCCCTCCGCGATGACTGTCTTCTTCTCCAGGTTGGCCCGGATCCTCCGGGCCGAGAGCCGGATGTCCTGGTACGTCACCGTGACGAGTTTGTGGGGCGGCGCCACGGCCTCCCACGTCGACTCGCCGATGAGGGTCTGCCGGCCCGGAGGGTCTCCCGGGTCGGCGGGGGGCACCAGGACGCTGATTTCGTGCCCTTTCTCCGGGGGGTGGAACTTCAGATCGAAGTTCGCCCGCTCGCGGAAGCGGGCGGCGAAGGGGTCCGTCTCGAAAGAGGACTGGGCGAGAAGCGGCAGGGTCCACGCCGCCACGATAAGGAGGATGGCACGGCGACCTGCCGGTCCGGTCAGAGGCGCATCTCCGGGACCTCGGCAGCGGCCTCGAGCGCCGGCTCCGTGGCAGCCCGGATCTCGGCGACCCCGACTCCCGGTGCCCGCTCGACGAGGACGAGCCCGCCCCCCGGCCTCACGTCGATCACGGCGAGGTCCGTGATGATCCGGTGGACGCAGCGACGTCCCGTCAGGGGAAGCGTGCAGCGCGAGAGGATCTTCTTTTCGCCCGACTTCGCGACGTGCTCCATCGTCACGACGACACGGCGCGCGGACGCGACGAGGTCCATCGCGCCCCCCATCCCTTTCACCAGGCGCCCCGGAATCATCCAGTTGGCGAGCGAGCCCTCGGCGTCCACCTGCATCGCGCCGAGGATGCAGAGGTCGACGTGGCCCCCCCGGATCATCGCGAACGACTCGGCCGACGAGAAGAACGCCGCGCCCGGAACGACGGTGACCGTCTCCTTCCCTGCGTTGATCAGATCGGCATCCACCTCGGCGTCCGTCGGGTAGGGACCCATCCCGAGGATCCCGTTCTCCGACTGGAGGATCACCTCCATTCCGGCGGGGATGACGTTCGAGACGAGCGTGGGCATCCCGATCCCGAGGTTCACGTACATTCCGTCGCGCAGCTCCTGCGCCGCGCGCCTCACGATCCCGTCCCGGTCGAGCTTCGGCATGACGTCACCCCTTCCGGCCGGAGGGCGCGGGAGGCTCCGAAGCCGGTCCCCGCGACCGCACCGTCCGGCGCTCGATCCGCTTCACGCGGGGCGCGACGACGACGCGCTGGACGTAGATGCCGGGCGTGTCGATCCTGTCGGGGTCGAGCCCGCCCGCCGGGACGAGCTCCTCGACCTCGGCGATCGTGACCCGTCCTGCCGTGGCCGCCATCGGGTTGAAGTTCCGGGCCGTCTTCCGGTAGACGAGGTTCCCCATCCGGTCCCCCTTCCAGGCGGCGACGAGGGCGAAGTCGCCCACGATCCCCCGCTCGAGGAGGACCTCGCGCCCGTCGAACGTCCGCGTCTCCTTCCCCTCGGCCACGACCGTCCCCACCCCCGTCGGCGTGTAGAAGGCCGCGATGCCGCTCCCCCCGGCGCGCATCCGCTCGGCGAGCGTCCCCTGCGGACAGAACTCGAGCTCCAGCTCCTTCGACAGGAACTGCCGCTCGAATTCGGCGTTCTCGCCGACATACGAGGCGAGCATCCGGCGGATCATCCTCTTCCCGAGGAGGATTCCGAGCCCCCAGTCGTCCACGCCGCAGTTGTTGGAGACGCAGGTCAGATCTCTGACGTCCCGCTCCGCGAGCGCGGAGATGAGATTCTCGGGAATGCCGCAGAGGCCGAATCCGCCGACGACGAGCGTGGCGCCCGAGGGGATGTCGGCCACCGCCGCCGCGGCGGCCTCGCGAGGCGTCGCCGCCTTCACCACCTTGTCGATCATGTCGTCTCCGGGGGACGCGGCACCGCGCCCCCGCCCCCTTCCCCGGCGTCGCGCGGCTAGAGCGCTTCCACGACGACGGCGACCGCTTCGCCGCCTCCGATGCAGATCGACGCGAGGCCGTACTTCTTCTTCCGCGCCCGAAGGGCGTGGACGAGCGTCGTCAGAATGCGGGCCCCGGAAGCGCCAATCGGGTGGCCCAGCGCGACCGCGCCGCCATTGACATTGACACGGATCGGTTCGAGGTCGAGATCCTTGATGAAGGCCATCGCGACCACGGCAAACGCCTCGTTCACCTCGAAAAGGTCGATTTCGCCGAGCGACAGCCCGGCGCGCTCGGCCGCCTTCCGCGCGGCGGCCACGGGCGCCGTCGTGAACCATTCCGGCTCCTGGGCATGCGAGGCCTGGGCCACGATCCGGGCAAGAGGACGAGCCTTCGGCCCCGCCGCTTCCTCGGTCGCGAGGACGACCGCGCTGGCGCCGTCGTTGATCTTGGAGGCGTTCGCCGCCGTCACGGTGCCATCCTTCTGGAACGCCGGCCTGAGCGAGCCCATCTTCTCCAGCTTCTCGAGGGGCGTGGCGAACGGCTCCTCGTCGCGGTCCACGACGGTGGCCCCCTTCTTCCCCTCGATCGTCACCGGGGCGAACTCGGCGTTGAAGTCACCCGCCTCGTTGGCGCGCCGCGCCCGCTGGTAGCTCTCGAGGGCGAAGGCGTCCTGCGCCTCGCGCGCGAAGGCGTACTTGGCCGCGCAGAGCTCGGCGCAGCTGCCCATGTGGATGTTCTTGTAGGGGTCCCAGAGGCCGTCGACGATCATCGAGTCGAGGAGCTGCGCGTTTCCCATCCGGTATCCGGTCCGCCCCTTCGGAAGGAGGTAGGGGGCGTTGGACATCGACTCCATCCCGCCCGCGACGACGATGGAGAACTCCCCCGTCCGGAGGGCGTTGACCCCGTCCATCACGGCCCTGAGGCCCGACCCGCAGACCTTGTGAACCGTGACGCATCCGGTCCCCTTCGGAAGCCCGGCGGCGAGGGCCGCCTGCCGCGCCGGAGCCTGGCCGATGCCCGCCTGGAGAACGTTCCCGAACCAGACGTGCTCGACCTGATCGGGAGCCATCTCGGCCCTCTCCAGGGCGGCCCGGATGGCGACGCTTCCGAGCTGCGGCGCGCCGAGGGGAGAGAGAGACCCGAGAAACGACCCGATGGGGGTCCGGACCGCGGAGAGGATCAGGACGTCGTTCATGGCTGGGAGACCTCCGTCAGGGAGCCCGCCGGAGAAACGGGGCGGGACGTGGCCAGCGATTGTAGCCGCAGGCCGGTCCTGCGTGCGGTCCGGGACGGGGCGGCTGGTACGATAGTTTCATGCGCGTTCTCGCCGTCGACTTCGGGGAGAAGCGGATGGGTCTGGCCGTCTGCGACGAGCGCGACGTCGTCGTCGTTCCGCTGGGCACGGTGGAGAGACGGAGCGACGCCGAGGCCGCCGAGGCCGTGACGGCCGAGGCCCGCCAACGAGCCGTCGCGAGGATCGTGGTCGGACATCCGGTGCGTGCCGGCGGGACCGAGACGCTCCTCGCGAGGCGTGCGCGGAACTTCGCGCGCCGTCTGGCAAGTGTCTCCGGTCTCCCCGTCGATCTCCACGGCGAGGCGCTGACGTCGCACGCCGCCGAAGAAGCGCTCGCCTCCGCCGGGGTCGCGCCGGCCCGCCGGAAGGCCGCCCGCGACGCGGAAGCCGCCGCCGTTCTTCTGCGGGATTATCTCTCGTGCCGGGGGGCTCGGTAAGCGGGACGGGCGAAGGGCAGGCATGCTCCGCAGCCCCCAGGACCGAAAGCGCCATCTCTATCCAATCCTCGCCTGGGCGGTCGCGGCCACCCTCGTCGTTGCGACGGCGCTGGCCGGGCTGGTCTTCGTCGCCGTGAAGATGCCGTACAAGGGATATGCGGGTGATTCGGTCGTCCTGAACATTCTCCCGCGGACGTCGACCGTCTCGATCATGACCTCCCTCGAGGCGGCGGGCGTCCTGCGCGACTGGAGGCTCGGCTTCATCGCCCTCCGGTTTCTCCACCCCGGCCAGACCCTCAAGGCGGGCGAATACCGTTTCGCGGGGGAGCGGACGCCGGAGCAGGTCGTCCTTTCGATCGTCGCCGGAGACGTCGTCACCTACCGGATCACGGTCCCCGAGGGGCTCACGGCCGACGAAGTCTTCGCGCTCTTCACCTCGCAGGGATTCGGCTTCCCGGCGGACTACCAGTACCTTTTCTCGCATCCGTCCGAGCTGGAAGGGGTCCCGGCCGGGGCCCCGTCGCTCGAGGGGTTCCTCCTCCCGGAGACGTACACCGTGACGCGGTCGATGTCGGCCCGGGAGATCGTCACGATGATGACGCGCACCTTCGCCCGAAAGCTCCCCCCGGAGTTCGCGGAGCGCGCCCGGGCGGAGGGACTGAGCGTGCTCCAGGCCGTGACCATCGCCTCGCTCGTCGAACGGGAGACTGCGATCCCGGAGGAGCGGCCGCTGGTCGCGGCGGTCTACCTGAACAGGTTGAGGCGCGGGATGCTCCTTCAGGCGGACCCGACGACGATCTACGCCCTGAAGCGGCTCGGGGAATGGCGCGGCTCACTGGCCCGCTCCCAGCTGACCGTCGAGGACCCTTACAACACCTACGTTCACCCGGGCCTTCCTCCAGGGCCGATCTGCAACCCGGGCCTCTCGTCCCTCGAGGCCGCCGAGGCGCCGGCCGACACCGATTTTCTCTTCTTCGTGGCCGCAGGCGACGGGTCGCATTCCTTCTCGACGACCTTCGACGAGCACGGGCGGAACGTCGCGCACTACCTCGAATCCCGGCGTGAAAAGCGCGAAGCCGGACGCGGCGAACGCTAGAATGGATCGAACCATTCTGTCATGAGCACCGCGGCCCCGTCGATCCGGCCGTTCGGGCCTTACCTCCTTCTCCGGACGACCGGAGCCGACCCGCTCGGCACCGTTTACCGGGCCGGCACGCTGGGCCAGCCGCGTCTCCAGCCCCTCCTGCAGCTTCGCGTCTTCGACGGCGCCGCCGTGGACCGCGCCGCGCTCCTCCGCGCGATGGAGGTGGCCGTAGAAGCCCTCGACGCCGTCCGGGGGCCGGCCGTCGCCGGCGGCGCCGTGCTGGGAGCCGTTGATGACGTGCCGTTCGCAGGGGTGGAGGACCGGCCGGGGCAGACGCTCGAGGCGATCTTCCAGCCGCGAGCCGGAGGCGCGGGCCTTCCGCCCGAGCACGCTCTCCTCGTGACGGAGAGGATCCTCTCGGCACTCGAGTCAGCTCGTCCGCTCGAGGCCCTTTCGGGCGCCCCGCATGGCTTTCTCGTCCCCTCCTTCGTCCACATTTCGTACGACGGCGAAACGCGGGTCGCCGGTTTCGGCCTCGGGAGCGGCCTTCTCCCGGCGCTCCAGTTCCCGAAGGCGTGGCCGGCATTTGCGCCGTACATCGCCCCGGAAGTCCTCGATTCGGGACGTCCGACGACCGCCGGCGACATCTACTCCGTCGCAGCGCTCCTCCACGAGGCCCTGACAGGGCGGCCGCCGGCTCCAGGCGACGTC
>JBLMYG010000063.1:0-3354 GCA_050258155.1 Acidithiobacillales bacterium | reverse complement strand
AGGCGGCGAGCGAGCCGAGGTAGTCGAACGTCAGGACCTGCGCGACGAGGTCCTTGAAGACGACCGAGCCCCTGAGGAGCCGCATCATCAGCGGGATCTCCAGCCCGACGAGGATGCCGATGAGGAGGACGATCCCGAAGAAGACGGGGGAGAACCAGCGGGGCGAGCCGAAGGCGAAGAAGAGGGCCGGCGCCGAGAGGCCGCCGATCAGGGCGACGGCGATCTCCGCCTCGACGAAGCGGCGCGCGACGTTGTGTGCCACGAACTTCGTCAGCCACGCCCCGAGGCCCATCGCCGTCAGGTAGATCCCGATGACGAGGGAGAACTGGGTGACGGAGTCGCCGAGCAGGTAGCTCGCCAGGGTCCCCGCCACGAGCTCGTAGACGAGGCCGCACGAGGCGATGACGAGGACCGTCAGGTAGACGGGTCCCGGCCGGACGCGGACGGTCTCCGGAGGGGTCACGAGGCCAGGCTCAGCCTCCCGTCACGCTCGCCGCGATGATGATCGCGATCGCGATGATGATCGAGCCGAGCACGATCCCGAGGGCGACGTTCTGGTCCTCCTCCATCTCTTTCTTGAGGGAGAAGGGGAGGACCCTCGGCAGGATCGCGAAGAAGATCGAGAAGATCACGATGCCGATGACCGAGAAGATGATCGTCGAGACGACCTGGTGCCCGTGAAGGCTCCACCATTCCATCATTTGCCTCCGCTCCAGAAGTGATAGGTCCGCCATCCGCCGGCGTTTCGGGCGCTGGCCGGCAGGGTGTTCTTCTGCGATCCGATCGAGGCGTCCCAGCCCGTCAGCGCGGTCCAGGCGTAGAGGGCGAGGAGCCCGGCTCCGAGAATCTGGTAGACCCTTCTCATTCGTCTTTTCCCCCGGAGGATTCTTTCGGCGCGCCCGCGGCCGAGAAGTCGCTGTCCGACCAGCGCCGGCCTTCGAAAGCAGCCTGTTTGAAAATGAGCCAGATCGGGCCGCAGACGACGAGCCCGAGGACGACGAAGAGGTGGAAGGGGCGTGGCACCCCGCTCGTCGCCTTCACGCGGAACCAGGCGGGGGGGCTCGCCGAGTCGCTCTCGGGATCGAGCCGGAGGACGTAACGTCCCGCGGGAACTTCCGACAGCCAGTCGGCCCGCCCCTGGCTCCCTTCGCTCCAGTGCTCGCCCCCCTCGACTCCGGAGTACTTGTCCGAAAGGAGGTAGAACGATCGGACATCGCCGCTCCCCTCGGCGATCAGGTCAGCCCCGGCGCCGACCCAGTTGTTGTTCGTCGGGGCGAAGAACTCGACCTCGAGGTTCGCCCTCCGCGTCGTCTCGAACGGCTGGGACACGAAGACCCGGTCGGGGGCCGCAGAGGCGCCCTGCGCCTGCCACGTGGCCGGAGCCGTCCCCCGCTCGGCATAGATCTTCGCCTTCGGGTCGACGAGGTCGAAGGTCTTGTCGAAGACGACCCGGTGGGGCGCGAGGATCGTCGCGATGAAGAAGAGGGCGACGGCGGCCGCGGCGAGGATCCCCGCGGTCCGCCACCAGAGGTGGGCCGTGCCCGCGTGGGGCCACGGCTGGTTCGCGCCGACGCCGGTGGGGGAGGGGAGACGCTCCTTGAGCTCGAACCCCTTCTCCACGTCGCCTTTCGGGACGTAAACCCCTTCGGTCCAGTTGACCTCCGTCTGGGCCTGCTCCTTCGAGAGCATCCTCGGCGGAGCGACGAAGTCGGAGGCCGTCGTCGTCTCGCCCCGGCTGACCGACCAGTAGAACTCGCCGAGGACGGCGGCGACCGTGGCATGGCTCCGGCTGAAGATCCGGTAACGGCGAGCGTGATACGTGGCGTAGCGTGCCCCCTCGTCCACCTCTCCGGCGGGGACGGGCTCGAGGATCGTCCAGTGCCCGTTCGACTCGGCCAGCCAGTGGTACGCCTCGGTCTTCGTCTCCTTCAGGAGGTACTCCGTCCAGAAGTAGTCCGTCCCGCCCGAGGTCGTCTTCTTGAGGGCGGCCCCCAGCAGCACGTATGGGTGGCCGTTCAGCGTTCCTCCCGATCCGAGCGGGATCCGCGCCTTGAAGGGAGCGGCCGAGAGGCGCTCCAGCACCTCGAATTTGGAGGGGGGGCCGCCTTTTTCGCCCGGAGAAGCGCCAACGCGAGATCCAAGCAGAGACCCGCAGTAAGGGCAGGCGATCCGGACCGTCCCCGCCGGGTCCTTCAGCTCGAGGGCTCCCCCGCAGTTCGGGCAGTTCAGGGCCTGCGCTCGGGCCGCGACTTTCCGCTCCGCCCACGCGGTGAGCCCCTCGATGCCGAGGTCGGAAAGCTCGACCTTCCGCCCCACGAAGAAGCCGTCGAGGCCCGGGTCGTCACCGTAATCGAGAGTGCCGAGGCTGCCGTCCGTGCCCGAGATGTCGGCATACCGGAAGGTCGAGCCGGGGGGGGCGACGAACGGAAGGTCGCCTTCCGCCGAGGCGTACGACGCCTCGCGCCGCTCGGCCACCGTGAAGAGGCCGTACGCCCCGAGGTTCAGCCGCTGGCCGGGCTGGAGCTGGTCCCACTCCGGCGCGGCGGGCGGCGGCAGCGGCTGCATCATCCAGAAGGCCCCCTGAGCCTCGGCCAGCCACGCGTACCCGCCGCTCTCGAAGGCGACATGCCACTCGTCCCACGCCCCCTCGCCGGTCGAAAGCTGGAGGCGCCCGACGATCCGGAACGGCTTGATCCCATGCTTCGGCCGGGCCGACATCCCGGCCCTGAAGGGCGACGACGTCGGGACCAGCTCGGCGACGATCCCGATCGCTTCGACGTTCACGCCCCTCCGCGCGACCGCCGATCGGCACTGGCGGCAGATCGTCACGACGGACGATCCCGCCTGAAAGAGCACCTCCCCCCCACAGTTCGGGCACTGGGCCGCCCGGGCACTCACGGTGGGCGGATCTTAGACGAATGAGATTCCCTGGAAGAAAGAGGGCCGCCCGGAGGCGGCCCCGGCAGCGCTGGTCGGTTTGCCCTCCTCCTGGCGCGCGAACTCGCTGGCGCTCAGACAGCGCGCGCTGGCGTCGGAGGGCACACCGGCCCGCTTGCCTTACGCCGCCGCGAGCTGGCGGAGGACGAAGTGGAGGATGCCGCCGTTCTTGTAGTAGTCGACCTCGTTCGGGGTGTCGAGACGGCAGGTGACGTCGAAGGTGGTCTTCTTCCCGTCCTCTCCCGTCGCCGTGACGGTCATTTTCTTCTTCGGTGAAAGGTCGTTCGACGCTCCGCTGACGGCGAACGTTTCCTTGCCGGTGAGGCCGAGCGACGTCGCATCCTGTCCCGCCTCGAACTGGAGCGGCAGGACCCCCATGCCGGCCAGGTTCGCCCGGTGGATCCGCTCGAAGCTCTT
>JBLMYG010000062.1:0-3639 GCA_050258155.1 Acidithiobacillales bacterium | reverse complement strand
TCGCTTCAACCGTCGAATCCTCCCGGGGCCTGAGGACGAGGGCGTGCAGCAGCTCCGACCGGAGAGCCGGGCCGGCCCCCGGGGCGAGCGCGAGGACGAAGTTGGGGATCTCCTCCGAGCGCGCCAGGATCCGGAGCCCGCGGCGCGCGTATTTCTCGCCGACGATGTCCCGGACGCCGCAGGCGTCCACCTCGCCCAGGAGGACGGCGCGAGCCGCCTCCTCGTGGTGCGCGTAGTGACGGCAGGAGACGTCGGTTCCCGGGCGGAGGCCGGCGTCCTCGAGCAGGGCGCGGGGCTCGAGGTAGGACGCCGTCGACATCGGCGGGCCAAAGCCGATGCTCCTTCCGGCGAGGTCCCGGAGCTTCTGCACGGGGCTGTCTTCCCGCACGAGGATCAGGCCGTGATAGGTGGGCCGTCCGGAGGTGTCGAGCTTCGCCAGCGGCTGAACCGGACAGGCTGCGCGCGCCCTCAGGTAGGCGAAGGGGCCGAGAAGCGCGCCCGTCAGCTTCTCCGAGCAGAGATCCTGGATGATCCGTCCGTACGTGGGGACGATGACGAGCTCCCACGGCTTCCCCGTGGAGCTCGACACGTAGTCGACGAGCGGTTGGTACTTGAGAAACATCAGGCGCGGGTTGTAGACACCCACGAACCCGAGAGCCGGCGCCGGCGGCGGAGTCGGGGAGGCCGCCAGGAGGAGGCCGGCCAGCGGGACGATGACGCCCAGCCAGCTAGCGGCCAACCGGCCCCTCACGCCTTTCCTTCCAGACGCTGTATCAGCCGGGCCGGGCGGGCATCTTCGCTGACGTCTTCGACGCGGTCCCATCCGACCTCGCGGGCGCGGCGCGCCGCCCCTGCCTCGAGGCACCACGCCACCACCTCGCTGGACCATTCCTTCCGCTCGGGGGCCAGCGCGTCGGCCTCTCGCCGGGATCTGAGAAGGCACCCGGTGAGCGGAAGCGCCGCCGCCGCCGTCCGGGCCGCCTGTGTCAGCGGAAGCGGCACCTCGACGACCTCCGCGCCGGCCACCTCCAGCGCATCGCGAAGATCCCCGGCCGGCGCGACGAGGAGCAGCCTGTGCCCGAAGAGCGGGCGGCGGGCGAACCAGTCGAGATGGGCGGCGTGACGGACGGCGGGGCCGATCACGAAGAGAGCCGGCGGGCAGATCCCGGCGGCCTCGGCTGCGGCCGGAAGGTCGCGGAGCGGGGCGAGAACGACCCGCTGGGCCGGCGTCGTCCCCCGCTCCACGATGGCCGAGGGCACGTCCGGATCGATCCCCCCGGCGAGGAGGCTCGCGGCGACGTTCTTCAGGGAGGAGACCCCCATGAAGCCGACGAGAGTCGCCGACCGGTCGCCGGCGAGGAGGTCCCACCGCACCTGCGGTCCGCCCCTTTTGATGCTCTCGTGGGCCGTGACGAGCGTGACGCGGACCGCCTCGTCGCGGAAGGTGATCGGAATCCCGGCGTAGATCGGGACGGCAGTCGCTGCCGTGACTCCGGGGACGACCTCGAAGGGGATCCCGGCCCGGGCCAGGGTCTCGGCCTCCTCGCCTCCCCGCCCGAAGATGCACGGGTCTCCCCCCTTGAGGCGGACGACGCGCTTCCCCTCCCGGGCCAGACGGACGAGCAGCGCCTCGATCTCCTCCTGCGGCACCGGGTGGTTCCCCGGCAGCTTCCCCACGCCGTGGAGCTCCACGCTTGCGGGAAGGTCCGCCGGGAGGGCCGGCTCGGCAAGACGGTCGTAAACCACCGCGTCGGCGGCGAGGAGGCGCTGGCGAGCCCGCAGCGTCAGAAGACCCGGATCGCCGGGACCTGCGCCGACGAGGGAAACGAGGCCGATGCCACCCGGGCCGGTCCGGGATCCCGAAGGATCTCCGACGTCGGACAGGAGGATCCTCATCTCCTCCTCCGAAGGAACCCTGACGCCGAGCGTCTCCGGATTCACGGTGGCCGCGAAGAAGCGGTCGAAGAGCCCCTCGGTCTCCTCGCCCGCTTTCAGCTTTCGCACGAGGCTTCGGAACCGCCCGGCCGACGCGATCCAGTCCGCCCACTCGGCAGGGAATCGTCGCTCGAGGAGCTGCCGCAGCCGCCGGACGGCAAAAGGCGCCGATCCCTCAGAGGCCACGGCGATCTGGAGTGAGCCGCGGATGACGCGGGCCGGCATCTGGAAGGTGCAAAGCGCGGGATCGTCGGCCACGTTGACCCAGACACCCGCCGCCTCGGCGTCTGCGGCCACGCGGCGGTTCGTCTCGGATTCGTCCGTCGCGGCGAAGACGAGCCGGTAGCCGGCGGCCTCGCTCTCCCGGTAGCCCCGGCGCTCCAGGCTCAGCTCCCCGCGGGCCGCGAGAGCCTCCAGCGCCGGCACGGGCGCGGGCGACACGGCCGTGACACGGGACCCCGCTTGAAGGAGCCCCTCAATCTTTCGGAGGGCGACCTCTCCCCCTCCCACGACCAGGCATTTCCGGTCGCGAAGGCTCAGGACGACGGGCAGCATCTATCCCTGTTCCGGCGGTGCGGCTTCCGGCACCCGTCATGTTACCGGAACGAAATGCTTCTCCGCCGGACCGGACGCGCACGCCTGCCGGCCGGAGGCCGGGCCGTCGGCCCGTCCCTCGGCCCAGTCGAGCCACTCCTCGAGCTCTTCCTCCACGATCTTCTCGGCGTCTCCAACAGCCGCGCGGCGCCGTTCGGCTTCGCCTTCCATGGCCGCCGTCAGGGTCGCGAGATCGGCCAGGACGAGACCGGGCGGAAGCGCTGCCGGTGGCTCCACGGAGCGGGGCATGGCCAGATCGACGACGGCCAGTCGGCGGGACGGGAGAGCCGCCGCGGCGAGCCACTCGCCGGGGATGACGGGCTCGGGGGCGTGGCAGGCGGATATCACCCCGGCCACCTCGGCGAGCGCTGCCCGCCGCCAGGGCCACGGGAGAGCCTCGGCGCCGACCTGCTCGGCCAGCGCTGCTCCCCTCGACCAGGTCCGGTTCGTCACGAGGAGGCGTCGCGCCCCGCGCTCCCTCAGCTTCCGGGCGGCGATCGACCCCATCTCTCCGGCGCCGAGCACCAAGACAGCCTTGCCGGCGATGCCGCCGAGGCGGCGGCTGAGCCACCCCACGGCGCACCCGGCCAACGACCGGCCGCCTTCCTTGAGAGGCGTCTCGGTCCGCACGCGCTTGCCGGCGCGGAACGCGGCGTGAAAGAGGCGGTGGAGGAGCGCGCCGGGCTCCCGGTTTGCGCAGGCGCGCCGGTACGCTTCCCGGACCTGCCCCTGGATCTGGTCCTCGCCGAGGACGGCTGATTCGAGCCCCGCCGCCACGCGCAGGAGATGCCGGGCGGCGTCGGCATTCTCCCGGATCGCAAGGCTCGTGGAGAGCGCATCGAGCTCGGAGGTGGAAAGGCCGAGCCAGGTCTGCCAGGTCCCGACGGCGCTGGCGGTATCGGCCCCTTCCGTGTAGAGCTCCAGGCGATGGCACGTCGCGACCCGGACGAGACCCGGACGGGGCAGGTCGAACGGAGGGAGAAGCTCCCGTCGACGGGCGTGGAGCCGCTCCAGAACCGGAAGCGGGGTCCGCCTCTGCTCGACGCCGACCTGAACGATCCGAAACGCCTCCCTCATGACGGCCCTTCCATCCCCATGCGCGCCCTCAGC
>JBLMYG010000061.1:0-5094 GCA_050258155.1 Acidithiobacillales bacterium | reverse complement strand
GGGGAGCGCGACGACGCCGAGCTGGTCCGCCGGATCCTCGCCGGAGAGGGCGAGCACTTCGAGACCCTCGTGGCGCGCTACCAGACGCGGCTCTTCCGGTTCATCTGCCGGTACACGAACGACGCCGAGGACGCCCGGGACGTGACGCAGGAAGTCTTCCTGAAGGTCTACGGGGCCCTCGACAGCTTCGATCCCCGCTACCGGTTCTCGACCTGGCTCTTCCGCGTCGCCGGGAACGCGGCCATCGACCACCTCAGGAGGCGGAGGGGGCGCACCGTCTCTCTCGACCTGCCGCCGGACCAGGAGGGGGACGCGCACGCGATCGAGCCGCGGGATCAGAGGCCGGACCCGCTCGAGGAGCTCAAGCGGATGCGGCTTCGCCGCGCGATCGACGAAGCGATCCGGAAGCTACCGGACGACTACAGGGAGCTGATCAGCCTCCGGCACTATGGCGAGCTTCCCTACGAGGAGATCGCGGAGCTGAAGCGACTGCCTCTCGGGACGGTCAAGAACAAGCTCTTCCGGGCGCGGCAGGCGCTTCGAGATCTTTTGCCGCCGGACGTCGTATAGAGGAGCGATGACGATGAAAAGGCCGGACGACCCGACGCTTCCGCCCCCTTCGGCAGCGGAATTGGACCTCGATCGGAGGCTTGAAAGCCTTCTGGATGAGATCGTTGCGTCGTCGCCGGCGCTTCCTGCCGCCTTCGCGGCCGAAGTGTCCAGGGCGAGGCCTTTCGCCCCCTGGGAGGTTCGGCGGCCGGCGGCCTGGCGAGCGCCGCTTCTGGCGGCGGCGGGGCTCATCGTGGCGAGCCTCGCCGTTTTTCTGGCGCCCCTCGGGCAGCTTTCCTCAGAAACGGCGGTGAGGCTCTGGGGACACCTTTTGGTCACCGCGCTGTCGTCGCCCGCCCCGGCGATCTTCGCCGCCGGACCCGCGCTCGCCTCTGCGGCAGATGCGCTCCGCTCCGCCGTGCCTACGGCCGCGGCCCTCGCCCTCTCCGGAGCCGGAGCCGCCGTCGGTGCCGCAGCGGTCGCCGCTCTGCGCCGGCGACTGCTCCGCGCCCGCCGCTGAGAGGGCCGACGAGGATGGTGCCGGCGCGAGGAATCCCGCGCCCAGCCGGGCGGTGGCGGTTCCTCGCCCTGGCTCTCCTTCTCGCGAGCCCTTTCGCGGCGGCGCAACCCGGCTTCGGCGGGGAGACGCTCGTCGTTCCGCGTGGGACCCTCCGGCCCGGCGACGTGGTGGCGCTCGGCAGGCCCCTCGAGATCGACGGCGACGTGGCTGGAGCGGCGATCGCCACCTTCGGAGGGGTCCGGGTGACCGGGCGCGTCACGGGCCATCTCGTCTCCATCGGCGGAGACGTCGTCCTCGCGGGGCACGGACGCGTGGATGGCGATGTTCTCGCGGTCGGCGGTGCGGTCAGATTCGTAGGCCCCGCCTCGGCGGGGAGCTCCGTCGGCGGGAGCGTCCGCTCGCTCGACGCGCTCGAAACGGCGTACGTCTCCGAGCTGAAGACGTCGCCGCTGGCCGGCGCCTCGGTGTCGCCGCTCCTCGTCTCCTTCCGGCTCTTCCTGCTTCTCCTCTGGCTCGTCATCTCCCTCGCCCTTCTGCGCCTCGGGCCGCGTGCTCTCGGGAAGGCCGCCTCGGCGATTCCCGGACGGCTCGTCCTTCTCGGGGCCGTCGGAGCGGGCGCCGTTCTGGCGGGCACCCTCTTCTCTGCCGGGCTGCTCCTTCTTCTCCCGGCACGACCGGGTCTCTGGCTCGTCCTTGCCGTCGTCATGCTCCTGTTCGTTGCCAAGCTGCTCGGGCTGGCGGCGCTTTTTCTCGCGGTCGGCCGTCGGCTTCTCCGGGGCGAGCGCCGCAACGGCGCCTTTTTCGGCGATCCGGCAGCGCTCACCGCGGGGCTCCTCGTCCTCGGCCTCCTGTCGCTCGTCCCCGTTCTGGGGCCGATCCTCTGGGGGCTCGCGTCCGTCGTGGCGATCGGCCTCGCCCTGCGGACCGCCGTTGTCCGGGATGCCGCCGCCGGGCTCCCCTCGGCGGCTGCCGAGGTCGCCTGAGCCGCGGGCCGCAGGCGGCCGGGGACTGATAGATTCGGCGCGAAGCGCCGCACCAGCGGCCGCCGGGAGGGAGCGGGCGGGATGAAGACGATCGAGAGAATCGGCGTGGTCGGTGCGGGGCAGATGGGAAACGGCATCGCCCACGTGGCCGCGCTGGCGGGAAAGAGCGTCGCCCTCCTCGACACCGTGCCGGAGGCCGTGGCCAGGGGGCTCAGGACAATCGAGAAGAACCTGTCCCGTCAGGCGGACAAGGGGAAGATCTCGAAAGAGGCGGCGGCGGCGGCTTTCGGCAGGATCCGAACCGCGCCGGAGATCGCCGCTCTCGGCCGGGACGGCTTCGACGCGGACCTCGTCGTCGAGGCGATCGTCGAGGAGGAACGGGCGAAGAGCTCCGTTTTCGCGTCCCTCGACGGCGTTCTCCGGCCGGAGGCGATCCTGGCCTCGAACACGTCCTCCATCTCCATCACGCGCCTCGCTGCCGGCACGAAGCGCCCCGAGAAGTTCATCGGGATGCACTTCATGAACCCGGTGCCGGTGATGGCGCTCGTGGAGGTGATCCGCGGGATCGCCACCTCCGACGAGACGGCGGCCGCCGTCACCGCGCTGGCGGCCGAGCTGGGAAAGACGCCCGTCACGTGCCGCGACTTTCCAGGCTTCGTGGCGAACCGCGTCCTGATGCCGATGCTGAACGAGGCGATGTTCGCGGTCCACGAGGGGATCGCGACGCCCGAGGCGGTCGACACCATCATGAGGCTCGGGATGAACCACCCGATGGGTCCCCTCGCGCTGGCCGACTTCATCGGCCTCGACACCTGTCTGTCGATCCTGCGGGTGATGAATGCCGGGCTCGGGGAGGACAAGTACAGGCCCTGTCCGCTTCTCGTCCAGATGGTCGACGCGGGCTGGCTCGGCAAGAAGGCGGGGCGGGGTTTCTTCCGATACACCGGGCCGGGAGGCGAGAAGCTCTCTTGATCTGCCAGGTCTGCGGCACGACGAACGAGCTCGACCGCGAGCTCTGCCGGAAGTGCAAGAGCAAGCTCCTCGTCGTCTCGGGAACGGCCGGCAGCTACGACGAGGCGCCTCCCGAAGAAGAGGCCGTTTCGCTCGACGAGCATCTCCTCGAGCGCGTCTCGGTGCTCGAGGAGGTCGTCAAACGGAGCGCCGAGACCCTCCGGATACTCCTCGACGCCGCCAACCGGCAGGAACGGAGCGGCTTCGTTGCCCAGACGGGGCTTCTCGCTCTGAAGGATCTCCTCGAGCGAAAGGGCCTCGTCGGGGAGGAGGAGATGGTCGACCTCTGGGAGACCCGGGTCGATCACCACATGGCCGTCCTCGAGAAGCGCGAGCGGTTCCTCGAGCGGAAGGAGCGGATGCTCGGCGGTGCCGGAGGCCCCCGGCGCGAGCGCTTCCGGGCGCTCCTGGCCGATGCCGAGATGGCTTTCTACGCGCTCGACCCCGACAAGGCGGTGAAGGCGCTGGAGGAGGCCTTCAGGCTCGACCGGACGAATGCCGAGCTCGCCTTCTTCCTCGGCGAGACGTACTTCGGCGAGGGGGAGACGGAGCGCGCTGCCTCGATGCTGCGGCAGGTCCTCGCCAGGGAGCCGCGCCACTTCGAGGCGCTGGTGTACGCCGGCGTTCTGGAGAGCGACGCCGGACGCAGGGAGCGGGCTCTCGACCTCCTCAAGATGGCGGTCCAAGTGAAGCCCGACGCCTTCCTTCCGTACTTCGCCGTCGGGGCCCTCCACGCGCTCTCGGGGCAGCTTCCAAAGGCCGAGGCGTACCTCAAGCAGGCGCTCGGCATCGAGGAGAACGCCCAGGCCTACTCCCTCCTCGGCGCGATCGCGTACGAGAGGGGGCGGATCACCGAGGCGATCGACGCCCTGCAGAAGGCAGTTCGTATCGACCCCGACGACGAGGAATCGCTCTACCAGCTCGGCCTCTGTTATCTCGACCGCGGCTGGACGCAAAAGGCCGCCGAGCGGTTCCGCTCCGCGCTCGAGCTGAACCCGAACCGGATCGAATACCAGGAGGCGTCGAAGCTTCTCCTGCCGACGGGCTCGCGCTCCCTTCCGAAGGTGTCCGGCGAGGCCGGGCGTATCGCGCGCAGGGCCGAGGCGGCGGCGCGCCGCGACCCGCACAAGGGCCTGGCTCTCTACCGGCGCGCCCTCGCGCTCGACCCCGAGAACCCGACGCTTCTCATCTCCCTCGCGCTGCTCTGCTCGGCGACGGGCCGGACGGCGGAGGCCGTCGCCACCACGCGGCGGATCCTCCTCCGGCAGCCGGGCGAGATGGTCGCCGCGGCGGCATACGCGACGCAGCTCGAGGCGCTGAAAGCGGAGGGGAAGTATCGCGAAGGGAGCCGCGTGGCGGAGGAGATGCTCGGCGCCGTCCGGTCGAACTACGCCCGCTCCATCGCCTACTTCGAGCGTGCGACGGCGCTCGCGGAAACGGGCGAGGACCTCGACGGGGCGCTCGAGCTGGCCGACCTCGCGCTCAAGCTCTCCCCCAAGGAGATGCGCCACTTCCCCCTCGCCGCCAAGGGGTGGGTCCACTACAAGAGGCGGGAGTACGACCGCGCCGTCGAGTGCCTCCGGCGGGCGGCGGAGCTCGGGGAGACCCCGTCGGGCCTGACGCACCTCGGGCTCGCCTGTCTCGCGGTGGGGGACGCCCGGGCTGCACGGCAGGCGTTCGGAAGGGCGAAGCGGCGAGGGGGGCGGGCGACCCCGAGGGGCGGCCTCGAGGCGAAGATGCTGGACCAGATCCGGCGGCACCTCCAGCTGACCGAGAAGCTGGCGAACCGGCGCGGGCCTTCCCTCCGCTAGCCGTCGCTCGGGGAGGGGACCGAGGCAGAGTCTGCCGGGCCGCTGCCCCGCAGGAGGCCCCGGCGGAAGATGTCGGCCACCTCCCTGAGGACGGCCGGCGTCTTTGCACCGAACTGGTCCGGAACGCCGAACAGCAGCTCCACGGCGAAGTAGTGGAGGAAGAAGCGGGCGGCGAGCATGGCAGCGGGAACGGGCGAGACGCCCGGCCGGAGGCGCGCGG
>JBLMYG010000060.1:0-4495 GCA_050258155.1 Acidithiobacillales bacterium | reverse complement strand
CGCGATTCTGCCACCCGGCTACACTCGGCCGCCATGAAGCTCTCCGATTTCCGTTCGGACACCGTGACGCAGCCGACGCCCGCCATGCGGAAGGCGATGGCCGAGGCGGAGGTGGGGGACGACGTCTATGGCGAGGACCCGACGGTCCGCCTCCTCGAGGAGCGAACGGCGGAGATCCTCGGGAAAGAAGCCGCCCTCTTCGTCCCGTCCGGCTCGATGGGAAACCAGGTCTCCCTTCGCGTCCACGGGCGCCCGGGAACCGAGGTAATCCTCGAGGCGCGGTGCCACATCTTCCACTACGAGATGGGGGCTATGGCCGCCCTCTCGGGCCTCCTGCCGCGCCCGGTCGAAGGCGAGGGGGGCCACCTGACGAGCGCCCGGGTCGAGCCGTGGATCCGGCCCGAGGCGGTTTATTACCTGCCCCGAACCTCGGTCATCGCGCTCGAGAACACGCACAACTTCGCCGGGGGCGCGGTACTTCGCAACGAGAACGTCGCCGGCATCCTCGCGCTCGCGGCGGAGCGGCGCCTACCGGTCCACCTCGATGGGGCACGGATCTGGAACGCGGCCGCCGCGCGCGGCGTCTCCGAGGCGTCGCTCGCCGCCGGGTTCGACTCGGTCATGGTCTGCTTCTCGAAAGGGCTCAGGGCTCCCGTCGGGAGCGCCGTGGCCGGGGCGAGAGAGTTCGTTGCCGAGGCGCGCCGCGTCCGGAAGCTCTTCGGCGGCGGCATGAGACAGGTCGGGGTTCTGGCCGCCGCGGCCCTCGTCGGCCTCGAGCACGAACGCTCCCGCCTCTCGATTGACCACCGGCGAGCGAAGCGTCTGGCCGAAGCGCTGGCGGAGATCTCGGGCGTGTTTCTCGATCCGGCGGCCGTCGAGACGAACATCCTCTTCGTGTCGCTCGATCCCGAGGTCTTCGGCGACGCCCCGTCTCTCGCGGCGCGGCTCAAGGCCTCGGGTGTCCTTGTGAACGCGGCGGGGCCTGACGCTGTGAGGCTCGTCACGCACGCCGATGTGGGCGAGGCCGACGTGGACCGCGCCGTTGCCGCGTTCCGGGGCGCCTCGGGTCGAAAGTCTTGATCCTTAGGGCGCACTTCGCTTCAATGGGGCGGTACAGGGCTTGCTCGAAAGCCCTGAATTCGTCCGGGGCGGCCTCTCGAAGTGACAGAAGGAGATCTCGATGAAGTCGATGAAGCGGATCGTGATCCTCGTGGCAGCGCTCCTTGCGGCCCCGGGTGCGCTCGCGGGCGACTCGAAGCAGGGGGCGAGCGGCGGAGACGCGTCGAAGGCCGCGCCGGCCCCCCAGTCCTCCGGCAAGGTGGCGCCCCGCATGGTGGTCACGAGGGACCGCGAGACCGGACAGCTCCGGCCGGCGACGGCGGAGGAGCGCGCCGCGCTCGCCGCGACCGCAGGGCGGCGGGTGCTCGGGCGCACCGGTGAGGCAACCGTCGTGGAGACGCTTCCCAGCGGGCGCAAGCATGCCCGGCTGGGGCCGGAGTACATCCACTGGTCTCACGCACGAGTCAACGCCGACGGCACTGTCTCTTACGACGGCGTTCCTGCGAAGAAGCCGCAGGCCGGAGCGGCGGCTCCGGAGAAGTGACGCCGTGAGGAAGCTCGCTTCGCCTCTCTCTCTCGGCGCGCTCGTTCTGCTCCTGGCTGCTCCCGCCCGGGCGGTCACCATCACGATCGTCAACACGGACCCGGCGGGCCAGGGCCTCAACGACTCGACGCCCGCGACGCCCGTCGGAGGCAATCCCGGAACGACGATCGGACAGCAGCGTCTGAACGTCTTCAACCGGGCGGCCAGCATCTGGGGCGAGATCCTTCCGGGAAACATCGAGATCAGGGTCGACGCCTCGTTCTCGTCGACGATGGACTGCAGCTCCACGACCGCCGTCCTCGGGGGAACGTCCCCGACCTACGTCGAATCGGATTTCACGGGTGCACCGGTCCCCGGCACCTGGTACGTGGTGGCCCAGGCGAACCAGATCGCCGGCCGCGACCTCGAGCCGGGCCAGTCGCACATGACGGCGCAGTTCAACGCCAAGCTGGGGCAGACCGGCTGCCTCGACGGGTCGTTCTTCTACTACGGCTTCGACACGAACACCCCGGTGGACGACGTGAACTTCCTGACGACCGCCCTCCACGAGTTCGCGCACGGCCTCGGCTTCATCTCCCTCGTGGACGAGACGACCGGAAAATTCTGCTGCTCCACGACCCTCCAGCCCGACATCTTCGACGCCTTCGTCTACGACGCGACGAAGGGGAAGAGCTTCAACCAGATGAGCTCGAATGCGGACCGGCAGGCCGCGGCGATCGACACGGGCCATCTCGTCTGGATCGGGCCGGCGGCGAACGCTGCGGGGGCGGCCTACCTCTCGAAGAAGCCGCTCCTCTACGTCACCTCCCCCCCTGCGGTCTCCGGCACGATGAACATCGGAACGGCGACGTTCGGGGGGGCGATCACCGAAGGGGGTCTCTCCGGGACGCTCGTGGCATCGAATCCGTCGGACCCCGGCGGGTCGAGCTCGACCGACGGCTGCACCGCGCTTTCGAGCCCCGTGGCCGGAAAGATCGTCCTGATCAACCGCGGCACCTGCAACTTCACGGTGAAGGCCAGGAACGCGCAGAATGCCGGCGCCACCGGCGTCGTCATCGCCAACTACGCGGCCAGCGTCGTGAACATGTCGGGGACCGACGCGACCGTCACGATCCCTGTCATCTCGGTCTCGAGCACCGACGCCTCGACGCTCCGGACGAACCTGCCGGCTGAGGTGAAGATCGGCCTCGATCCGACCCAGCGCGCCGGCATGAACGCGGCCGGGCAGCTTCTCCTCTACGCGCCGAATCCGGTCGAGGCCGGCTCGAACGTGTCGCACTGGGACACCTCCACGATCCCCGACCTCCTGATGGAGCCGAACATCAGCACCGACCTTCCGATCGGCGTCGACATCACGCCGGACGCCCTCCGCGACGTCGGCTGGTTCGGAGGGACCCCGGCGGGCTCGGTCTCGTACGTCCTGCCGTCCGTCGCGCACACGGCGGGAGGAACGCCGACAGCGCCGGCTTTTTACACGTCGGACCTCTTCGTGGCCAACCAGGGACCGCTCCCGGCCTCCTTCTCGATCCAGTTCCTCGGCCACGACGTGGACGGGACGGGAGGCGCATCGCAGAGCTTCAGCCTCGGCCCCGGGATGGCGGCCACCTACCGCGACGTCCTTGCCTCGGTCTTCGGCCTGACAGGCAACAACTACGGCGCGCTCCGGATCGCAGCGAACTCTAGCGGCCTGAGGATCTCCAGCGTCACGACGACGCCGACGCCCGGTCAAACGGGAGCCTTCGGCCAGAGCGTCCCCGGCGTTCCGGCGGCGGAGCTCATCACGCCGGCGGCGCCCGCGGCCCTAGCTGGAATCCGTGAGGACGGCGTAGCGCGAACGAACCTCGTCCTTCTCAACGCGACGGCGAGCCCTCTCGACGTCTCTCTCTCCCTCTCCGACGATTCGGGGAAAGACCTCGGCACGGTCCTCGTGCATCTATTCCCGTTCGAGATGACGCAGCTCGGCCGGGTCGTGTGGGCCTTTACGGCGCAGCCGGTGTCGAACGCCACCCTCGCGCTTTCGACCGCGACGTCGGGCGGTGCCTTCACGGCTTTCGCTTCCCTCGTCGACAACGGGACGAATGACCCGGCGACGCTTCTACCGGGAGCAGCCAGTGCCGCAGGCTCGGTCACCCGGATCGTCCCTTCCGTGGCACGGACAGCCGGCGGAACCGTCTCGGCCCCCGCCTACTACACGAGCGATCTTTTCATCGCGAACCAGGGGAACCAGACGGCCCACTACACGATCAGGTTTCTGGCGGCG
Source organism: Acidithiobacillales bacterium (assembly GCA_050258155.1). Lineage (GTDB taxonomy): Bacteria > Acidobacteriota > Thermoanaerobaculia > UBA5066 > UBA5066 > DAOMFB01. The sequence continues at coordinate 632 of JBLMYG010000060.1, read as the reverse complement.
AACACGGCCGACGGCCGGACCGGCCCCGAGCAGAGCTTCAGCCTCCTTCCTGGACAGGCCGACACGTATCGCGACGTCCTCGGAACGGTCTTCGGCCTCTCCTCGGACGCCGACTACGGGGCGCTCCAGATCACCAGTGACGTCCCGGGGCTCGTCGTCGACAGCGTGACGACGACCAAGGCGCTCGCCCCTTTGACGGGCCGGTTCGGCCAGAGCGTTCCGGGAATCCCCTCCTCCGGCTGGATTCCGAACGCCGGGACGGGGACGATCCCGGGGATCCGGGAGGACGCCACGGCCAGGACGAACCTCGTCCTCGTCAACGCGACGGAGAGGAGCATCGAGATCGACATTGCCCTTTACGCCGACGACGGGACCCCGCTGGGAACAACGATGCAGAAGTCCCTCCCTCCGCTCGGGATGACGCAGATAGGACGAATCATCGAAGCGATCACCGGGGCGCGGAATACGGCGAACGCCACGCTCGTCCTCTGGACCCCGACGACCGGGGGGAGCTTCACGGCCTTCGCCTCGCTCGTCAACAACGGCACGGACGACCCGGCCACGCTCCTGCCGGAATAGGGAGCTATCGAAGCCTGGCCACCAGCTCGATCTCGACGCGCGCGCCGGCCGGG
>JBLMYG010000059.1:0-7151 GCA_050258155.1 Acidithiobacillales bacterium | reverse complement strand
TGGCGCGGACCCTTCGCGAATCGCTCGGAACGACCCTCGCGCCCGACGACCTGATCGCCGTCGACCGGCCTTCCGGCTCCCTCTTCAGCGTCTTCGTCTCGCTCCCCGCCGGGCTCGGGAGTGCCGAGGCCCGGGAGCGGCTCCAGTCGAGGGCGGAAGCCGTCGGTGCGGCCCTTCGCGCCGCGCTCTCGTCGCGGCAGGATTCACGGCTCCCTCGCGACGCCGTTCTCGATGTCGGCTTCGCCCGCCTCTTCTACACACCGCAGGTGCGGCTGGAGCGGCTTCTCTACCGGGCACTGGCCGAGGCGGAGGCCGCCGCCCGTACGCGCCGGGGCGAGGAGGCCGCCCTGCTGAAGGAGCAGTTTCGCGACATCCTCGCGCGAAAGCGGATCGGGACCGTCTACCAGCCGATCGTGGACCTCTCGACGGGCGCGGTGGTCGCCCACGAGGCGCTCTCGCGGGGGCCCGCCGACACGGCCTTCGAGCGACCCGAGGCTCTCTACTCCTATGCGCTCCGGACGGACCAGATCTGGGGCCTCGAGTCGCTCTGCCTCTCGTTCGCCGCCGAGCGGTTCGCGGGGCGCCGCCCCGGGCTTCTCTTCGTGAACATGGAGACGGCGCTCGTTCCCGCGATGAAGGTGCGGGGCCATGCGATCCTCCAGCCGCTCCTCCGCCTGCCGGGGGGCGTCGTCCTCGAGATCACCGAGCGTGCCGCGATCCGCGACTTCGACCTGTTCCGGGAGAGCATCTCCGTCCTCAGGAGCCTCGGCTTCACCGTGGCCCTCGACGACGCCGGCTCCGGGTTCGCTTCGCTGCAGGCGATCGCCGAGCTGAAGCCGAACTATCTGAAGATCTCCAACACGCTGGTGACCGGCCTCTCGCACGACGCCATCAAGCGTGACGTCGTGGAGATGCTCGTCCGGCTCGCCGCGCGGATCGATGCCCACACCGTCGCAGAGGGGATCGAGACGGACGAGGACCTCTCGGGAGCGAAGGCGCTTGGCGTCCGGTTCGGACAGGGCTACCGGCTCGGGCGGCCCCTTCCCCTCGACTGAGCGCCCCGCCCCGGCCACGTGGCCAGAGCCAGGCCCGCGAAGATCAGGAGGGCTGCGAGTCCCGTTCGGGGGCCGGGGCGTTCGCCGAGGACGGCCGCGGCGAGCGCTGCGGCCAGGAGCGGCTGAAGGTAGACGAAGACGGCGGCCGTGGAAGGGTCGGTGCGGGAGAGGGCCCAGATGTTCAGGCCGTACGCGGCCACGGTCGGGAAGACGACGATGCCCGCGAGCGCTGCCCACGCCCCTGGGGGCACCTCCGCGGGACGAAGGCGAAGCAGATCGGGGATCGCGAGCGCCACCACCGGAAGGGCGCCCCACCGGAAGATCCATGTGGCCACCGCGAGCGCGTCCCGGCGCCGGAGGATGCCGCGGCCGGCGACGAGGAAGCCGGCGTAGCAGAGGCAGTTGAGGATGAGCATCAGGTCTCCGCCGAGCGCCCTGTCGGAGAGGTCGAGCCGGCGGAAGGGCATCAGGAGGAGCGCCCCGCCGAGGGCCAGCGGCACGCCGACGAGCCGCCGCCACGGGAGGTCCTCCACGCGGAAGACGGCCGCAAGGGCGACGGTGAAGACAGGGATCGTGGCGCCGATGAGGGCTGCATTCGTGGCGGTGGAGCGGTCGAGGCCCGAGATGAAGAAGAGCTGGTTTCCGACGATCCCGAGGAGGGCGAGGCCGAGGAGCTCGGCGTGCTCCCGCGGCGACAGGGGCCGCTCGCGACGGAGCCGGGGTCCGGCGAGGAGGCCGAGGGCCGCCGCCCCCGCGACGACGCGGAGGGCGGCGACATCGAAGGGCGTCACCGCGCGCATGGCGATCTTCCCGAGGACGGGAAAGGCGGCGAAGCAGATCTGGACCGCGACGAGCGCGAGGAGGGCGCGCGTCTCGAGGCGGACGGTGGCGTCAGACTCCAAGAGGAAGAGCCGAGACGACGGCGGACGCCGGACCGGCGGGGAGGAGCACGGTCAGCTCCGTGCCGGGCGCCGCGTGATCCCGGTGGATGTATCCGAGCGCCACGGCGCGGCCGAGGCGCTCCGAGAGGACGGCGCTGGTGACGGTGCCGACCTTCTGCAGACCCTTCCGGATCTCCGCCCGGGTAGGCGGTACGTCGCCCGGGGCGAGGTGGAGGACGACGAGTCGGCGGTTGACGTGTCCGTAGGTCCTGATCCGCGCGACGATCTCCTGGCCGACGTAGCACCCCTTCGTATACGAGACGTAGCCGCGGGCGGGAAGGTCCGCCTCGTCCGGGAGGACCTCCTCCGTCAGCTCAGCGCCCCAGCGCGGAATTCCCGCCTCGATCCGGGCGGCCTCGAGAACGGCCGGCTCCGCGACGACCGCCCCGGCGTCGACCAGGGACGCGTGAAGTGAACCGACCGCCCCGGAGGGGACGCGGAGATCGAAGCCTTCGAACCCTCCCCGCGACTCCCTCACAACGCGCCCGCTGCTCAAGGCGGCGGCGGAATGCGCCTGCGACGGCGCGTCCTGCGCGATGACCTTCCGAAGGGTCTCTTCGGCCCCCTGTCCCTCCAGATGCAGCACGCCCGTGACGCCCGTCCGGTTCTCGATGGCCACCTGCTGGAAGAAGACGTACTTCCGGAAAAGCGCGTCGAGCGTCCGCGCCAGGGAGGGCTCGGCGTCCACGATCAGCTCCTCGGGGGCGCAGTGGACGGACAGGTCGGCGAGCATCCGCCCCTTCGGCGTCAGGAAGGCCGCGGCGCACCCTTCGCCGGGCCGCAGCCTTTTCACGTCGTTCGTGACGAGGCCCTGGAGGAAATCTGTTCGGTCCCTCCCCGTGACGGCGATCTCGGCGCGCCCTGTCAGGTCGAAGAGGAGCGGCCGCCGCGTCAGGTCGGCGGTCGAGGGAGGCGGCCCGGGAATCGTCTCGACGATCATCCGTCCCATTCTCGCAAAGAGGGCGGGGCGCCGGGCTACAATGAGTCTCGTCAAGTGAACGATCCCGATCGGACGCACCAGGAGGCCGCGGTTCCGGCACGCCGGCGCCGCCGCCGCGGCCGCGCCGGCGGGTCGCGGCCGGCTGGAGAGGTGCCGGAGATCCCGTTTCCCGAAGCCGTGCCGCCGCCCGCGGTCTCAACTTCGTCCTTCGAGGCGGTGGTCGCCTCGGCTCCCTCCAGCATGAACCAGGAGGAACAGAAGCTCGCCCTCTTCATCGACATCGACAACGTCGTCATCGGGCTCCGGGAGACGGGGCACGCGAAGTTCGATGTCAAGCTCCTCATCTCGCGGCTTCTCGAGAAGGGGAAGATCGTCATCAAGCGCGCCTACGCCGATTGGAGCCGCTACGCCGACTACAAGCGCGCGTTTCACGAGGCGGCCTTCGAGCTGATCGACATCCCGCAGCACCGGCTCACCGGGAAGAACTCGGCCGACATCCGGATGGTCGTGGACGCCATGGACCTCGCGTCGAACAAGGAGCACATCAACACGTTCGTCATCGGGTCGGGCGACTCGGACTTCTCGCCGCTCGTCTCGAAGCTGAAGGAGAACGACAAGACCGTCCTCGGTTTCGGCGTGAAGGGCTCGACCTCGGAGCTCCTGATCGACAACTGCGACGAGTTCATCTACTACGAGGACCTCGTCCGCGAGCAGGTCAAGGTTCCCGTGGCCTTCGGAGTACCGGAGAAGACCGCCGAGGGCTTCGCACTCCTCATCGACGCGATGCTCGCGCTCAAGCGGGAGAACAAGGAGGTCCTCTGGGGCTCGATGGTCAAGCAGACGATGCAGCGGAAGTACCCGAGCTTCAGCGAGTCGTACTACGGCTTCCGAACCTTCTCCGAGCTTCTCGAGGCCGCCGAGAAGGCGAAGATCATCGTCCTGAAGCGGGACAGCAAGAGCGGCTCGTACATCATCACGGGCTTCGGCCCGGGAGGAGGGGGAAACTGAGGCGCTGGCGTCTCGTGAAGCGCGGGACGCCCGTCGACTTCAAGGTCTTCCGAGTCCGGCGGGACCGGGCACGGTCGCCGCGGACCGGCCGGGAGCACGACGTCACCATCCTCGAGGCGCCGAACTGGGTCAACGTCGTCGCCGTGACGCCGGACGGAAAGGCCGTTCTCGTCCGGCAGTTCCGCCACGGCACCGGGGAGACGACGCTCGAGATCCCGGGGGGGGCGGTGGACCCGTCGGACCGGTCGCCTCTCGCCGCGGCGAAGCGGGAGCTCCGCGAGGAGACCGGCTACGTCGCGCGGCGCTGGAAGCGGCTGGGCGTGGTCGACCCGAACCCGGCGATCCAGACGAACCACTGCTGGACCTTCCTCGCGGAGGGGGCCCACCTCGCGGGCGATGCCGACCCCGACCCGGGCGAGGAGCTTGAGGTCGTCCTGGTCCCCGTCCGAAGCCTCGCGGCGCTCGCCCGCCGCGGTGCCATACGCCACTCGCTCGTCATCGCCGCCTTCTACTGGCTCGTGACGCGGCGGCCGGCGCCGCTACGCGGCCCGGCCCGTTCCGGGACCAGTCGTCGAACCTGAGAATCAGTGGCAGAATCGGCGCTGCCCGCGGAAGCATCCGGTGTCGGGGCGCCCCGCGGGGCGAAAAGGAGGTCCCGCATGTCGAGTCGCGGTCTGGGTCTCGGCCTGCTCCTTCCACTCCTCTCCATCGGCCCGCCCGCATCGGAGCCCCCGAAAGAACCGGCCTCGCGGACGTTCGACGCGACGTACATCGGGACGATCGCCCCGCTTCCCAAGGATGCGAAGCGGGTCGACGTCTGGATCCCGATCCCGTCGGACACGCCGCATCAGGAGGTCCGTGACCTGAAGATCTCCACGCCGTTCCCGGCGACGATCGGAAAGGACTCGGCCGGAAACAGCGTGGCGCATTTCACCGTCGGGGACCCTGCGGCGCTCGCCGGGAAAGAGATCGAGGTCCGTGTCTCCTGCCGGATCCGGCGGACGGAGGACCGGGCTCCGATCGGCGTCGCCGCCGGGAAGCCCGCCGGGCCGCCTCCGAGCGAGCTCTCGGCGTACCTCGGCGAGAACCGGATGGTGCCGCAGACCCCGCGCGTGAGGAAGCTCGCTGCGTCCCTCGCGGCGGGAAAGAAGGGAGCCGTGGAGAAGGCAAGGGCGTTCTACGACTATCTCGTCGAGAACGGCACGTACGACAAGACGACGCCCGGCTGGGGGAAGGGCGACTCGGAACGCTTCTGCGACATCAAGAAGGGGAACTGTACGGACTTTCACTCCGCCTTCATGGCGCTCGCCCGTGCCGAGGGGATCCCCGTCCGGTTCGTCATCGGGTTTCCCTTGATGGCCGCGCCCGCCGGCACAGTTCCCGGGTACCACTGCTGGGTCGAGTTCTGGGACGAGCGGGCCGGCTGGGTTCCGCTGGATGCCTCGGAAGCCGCCCAGAGCCGTGGCGACCGGAGGCGGACGGTGTACCTCTTCGGGAACCTGGATCCGGACCGCTTCGCGGTCTCGTCCGGGCGCGATCTGACCCTGACGCCGAAGCAGGAGGCGGGGCCGGTCAACTTCCTCGTCTACCCGTACGTCGAGGTGGACGGAAAGGCCTTCGCCGCGACGAAGATCCGGCTGGAGTACAAGGGCGTCTGAAGCTTTTCAGATTTCTCGAAAAACGAACCTCTTCAGCACCTGGATCCGGTCGTTGTACCGCTCCGGGTCCATGAGCCAGATGGCGGCCGCGACGGAGGAGAGGAGCGAGTTCCCGTCCTGCGGCGTGAAGCAGAATCCGACGACCTCGCGTCCACCGTCGGCGACGGCGAGCGTGGGGGTCGAGATGACCGTCTGCGACAGGATCCGGCCGTAATAGCCGTGGTCGCGGCCGAACGAGAAGACCTCGTTGGCACACCGACGGTCCGTGATGGCGACGAGGGCGTTGTCCTTGAAGCGCTCGCACAGGGCCTTTCGATCGATCGGCTTCGGGAGGCGGAAGTTGAACCAGACCGAGTGCATGTACTGGGTGTTCAGCTTGACCGCCGAGGAGAAGACCTTGGGCTTCAGGCCCAGCGTCTCGTAGAGGTGGTAGACGTCGCGGGCGTGGTGCGTGCCGAACTGCTCGTCGTCGTGCTTTCCGATCGATGGGGCCGGGATGTAATCCAGCGTCTGAGAGACGTCATTCGCCCGCCTGAGGCAGACGAACGTTCCCCGCTCCAGCGAGAGCTGGTCGCCGTCCATCCCGACGATCTTGATCAGGATGGCGAGGTTGTGCGTGTTGCACGAGACGATCTGGAGGAACTTGTCCTCTCCGGGGACGAGGGCACGGTCGTTGATCCCCCGCGCATACATCTTGCCGAACCCGAACTCGGAGCCCTGGGCGATGAAACCCTTCGGTCCCTTCAGCCGGCTGTACGTCTGCGCCTTGTTCTCGTTCCCCGCGGGCGTGCAGTCGACGACGATCGTGGCGCGGTCGAGGGCCTCGGCGGCGGTGAAGGAGACCTTGTGGCCCAGCGCCTCGAAGTCGGTCACCTTGTCGTCGTCGGTGGCGAGGTGGGCGCCGCGCGCCATCAGGTGGTTCACTTTGGCCCGCTCCGTCTTCATCGGCGTCCGCTTGTGGAACGTCACCTCGTCGATGCCGAGCCGGTGGTGGAAGTCGGTGAAGAGGCCGATCAGGGGCTCTCCGATCGTGCCGGTGCCGACGATGTGGACGATGTTCGTCATGGGGGCCTCCTTCGGTTCCCGGCGTCGATGTGCTGCAATTCTTATAGACGCGGCCGGAGCGACTTTCAACCGGAAGGAGCCGCAAGGGGTCGGGTGCTGGCGGATCCTGCTAACGTGACGGCGTGGCGCCCGGTTCCAGCGCCCGTCTCGTTCCCGCCACGATTCCGGGTCCGGCCGGGCGGCTGGAGGCGCTCCTCAGGCTTCCGCCGCAGCCGCTGGGCGGGGCCGTCATGGCCCACCCGCACCCGCTCCACGGCGGGACGATGCACACGAAGATCGTCCAGCGGGCGGCCCGCCTCCTCTCGGACCGTCTCGGCCTGGCCGCCCTCAGGTTCAACTTCCGCGGTGTCGGGTCGTCGGCCGGCGTGTACGCGCGGGGTGCGGGGGAGACGGAGGACCTCGTCGCCGCCTTCCGGTGGCTGCGCGAGCGCCAGCCAGCCGGGCCGTTCGTCCTCGGCGGCTTTTCGTTCGGGTCGGTCTGCGC
>JBLMYG010000058.1:0-11208 GCA_050258155.1 Acidithiobacillales bacterium | reverse complement strand
GCTGCCGGACGAGAAGGACGCTCTCGTCCCCGTCCATTCCGATGACGGCAATTTCGAGGAGAGGCCCGACGGACGACCGGGAGTCCCACGTCAGGTCCGTCCGGTTCCGGACCTCGACGTGGAGAATCATGCCGTCGGCGGCCCTCGAGCTGTCAGGGTCGGGAACGAGGAGGTGGTCTGGGAGGCGCAGCTGAAGGGAGAGGAGAACGTCGTCCGCCGTGGCGGGCGATGAACCCGAGGAGGGGCCGTTCAGCATGATCTACAAGCCTCCCCGCGTCCGGGGTGTCGATCGAACCAGGAGCCCGGACCTCTTCCGTCTTGGTCTCCCCGACATGCAAGCAGTGAGCCGCCTCGCGGAAGCCCGAAAGCCTCGATTTCCGACAAAAAGCGGCTGAACGGCCTCGGCAGCGCCGCGGAATTCTGTCGCGGTGATACGATTTTCGAAAAGAGCAGCGGGGTTGGGGGCCGCCGGCGATCGGATCGCAACGGAGGTCCCGAATGAGCGACGACACCCCGAAACCGGATGCCAACTCCCAGAATGCCGCTCTGCGCGAGGCGGCGGTCGATACGGCGCTGGAGGAAGCCGAGGCGAAGGTCCGGCCGAAATGTGACCCGGGAACGCCGCGAGCGCAGTGCCGGACGTGGGGCGAGAAGATCTACAAGTACCAGAAGTCGGTCGGCATCGCCAAGGGAACGGACTACTGCGTGGCCTTCGTCTACTGGTGCTTCGACCAGGCCGCCAAGACGACCGCGCCCCGGCGGAATCCCCTCCCGAGGATGAGCGGGGCCCAGCAGGTGGCCGATCTCGCCTCCCGCCGCGGCTGCTTCGTCTTCCCGCCGAAACCGGGGGACGTCTTCATCCTCTACAAGTCCAAGAAAGGGAAACTGGAGGCGGACCACGTCGGGTTCGTTCGCCAAGCTTCCGTCGATTCGAACGGAAAGCTCAAGTTTCCTTTCTCCACCGTGGAGGGGAACACCTACCAAGGAGATCACCTCTGGGGGGTCTGGGCGAGGGAACGGAAATCAGGGGAGGACGTCGACTACAGGTTCGCCCGGTTCTGAGCTTCTGCGCTATCGTCCCGCCCGCGAGAGGAGGAGACGATGGGCGAGCACCGCACCTTCCTTCTGGACGAATCCCGCCTTCCGAAGGCCTGGTACAACATCAACGCGGACATGCCGGTTCCGCCCCAGCCCGTCCTCCATCCCGGGACGAAGGAGCCGGTCACCCCCGACTTCCTCGGCGTCCTCTTCCCGATGAACATCGTGATGCAGGAGGTGAGTCCCGAGCGCTGGGTCGAAATCCCGGAGCCCGTCCGGGAGATCTACCGCCTCTGGCGCCCCACACCGATGTGCCGGGCGCTCAGGCTGGAGAAGGACCTCGAGACTCCAGCCCACATCTACTACAAGAACGAGTGCGTCAGCCCGGTCGGCTCGCACAAGCCGAACACCGCGGTCGCACAGGCCTTCTTCAACAGGGAGGCGGGAACGAAGGCCCTCGCGACGGAGACCGGGGCCGGACAGTGGGGGTCGGCTCTCGCGATGGCCTGCAGCATGTTCGGCCTCGGCCTCGAGGTCTTCATGGTGAAGGTGTCGTACCAGCAGAAGCCTTACCGCCGAATCATCATGGAGAACTTCGGGGCGAACGTCTTCGCGAGCCCTACGGACAGAACGAGCTTCGGAAAGAAGGTCCTCGAGGGGGACCCGGACTCACCGGGCTCGCTCGGGATCGCGATCTCCGAGGCCGTGGAGGTCGCCGCCACGAGCGGGGGAAAGAAGAAGTACAGCCTCGGGTCGGTGCTGGGCCACGTGATGATGCACCAGACCGTCATCGGCCTCGAGGCGCTGGAGCAGATGGAGATGGCGGGCGAATATCCCGACGTCGTCATCGGCTGCGCGGGAGGCGGCTCGAATTTCTCCGGCTTCGCCTTCCCCTTCCTCCATCGGAACCTGATGGAGGGAAAGACGACCCGGATCGTGGCGGTGGAGCCCGCCTCGTGCCCCACGCTGACGAAGGGGCGCTACGCCTTCGACTACGGCGACACCGCGGCGATGGCCCCGATCGTGAAGATGTACACACTCGGACACACCTTCGTCCCGCCCGGCATCCACGCGGGGGGCCTCCGCTACCACGGAATGTCCCCTCTCGTCAGCGCGCTCCTCGCCCACGGCGACATCGAGGCCCGCTCGGCCCGTCAGCTCGAGACGTTCGAGGCGGCCGTCCGCTTCTCGAAGGCCGAGGGGATCATCCCCGCCCCCGAGTCGGCGCACGCCATCCGGGCGGCCATCGACGAGGCGCTCGTCTGCAAGAAGACGGGAGAGAGGAAGGTCATCGCCTTCAACCTCTCGGGCCACGGCCACTTCGACATGACGGCCTACCAGAGCTACCACCACGGCCTGCTCGAGGACTACGAGTACCCCGACCACGCGGTCGAAGAGGCCATGACACACCTGCCGAAGGTGGCTGCCGGAGCCTGACGCCGCCACCAGAAAATCATTCCATCGGCGGCAGGAATGTGGCAGACTGAGAACCTGTATCAACGAGAGGCTGTCAGGAGGGTTCCCGGGATGATCCGCAAGCAGGCTCTTTTCTTCCTCGTTCTCGCTCTCTCGCTCTCGGCTGCGACCGCTCTGGCCACGGAGCGGAAAGGGTCCGGTCCGGCGGAGAAAGAAGCGGCTCAGGCGGCCATCGCGACCGGCGACTACGAGGTTCCCGGCGTGGAGGTCGCGCTCCTCTCCGTCAAGAGGGTCAGCGACGGCACCCTGACCGTGAAGTGGGAGTATCGCAACACGACCGACCAGCCGAAGAGGCTGGGGGAGTCGTTCAAGGGGATGGGGTGGAGCGAGCCGTTCAGCCTGGTCTACGACGCCTATCTCGTCGACGCGAAGAACAGGATGAAATACCCGGTCGTGAAGGACACCCGGGGCGATCTCGTGGCCGGGAAGCATCCGGGCCGATCGAAGGTCGTCGTGCTCGGACCGAAGAAGACGCTCGGGACCTGGGCGAAGTTCATGGCGGTTCCGGCGAGCGTCAAGACGATTTCCGTCTTCATCCCGGGCACGCAGCCCTTCGAGGACGTGGCGATCGGCGACTGATCCCGGGAGCCCTTTCGGCTGGCCGAGCTGGTCAGCGGCGGGGTGGCCGGCAGGCACTCTGCCGGCCGTGCCGGGCGGGAAAGCCGGACGGCATCCCTTCCTTCTCTGCCGGACCTCGTCACCTCCCGACGGGCCGGTAGACGAGCCCCTCTTCCTCCATCTTCATGAACGGCGTCTCCCCCCCCTTCTTCTTCGAGAGGAGCTCAACGATCTCGCGAAGCCGGCCCTCTCCGGCGGACCGCTCCTGGACGATCCGGATCGTGTCGAAGGGAACGAACCATCCGCGATGCGCGTAAGCCAGCTCGAAGACGAATCCGGCGGCCGTTTCGTGCCCCGTCCCATTCCCTTCCGAGCTCTCCACAACGAGGTCGTGCCCGTCTTTCGCCAGCGACATCCTGACGGAGAAGTAGAGCGTCTGGTCGCGTGGGCCGGCGCGGCCGCCGTACTTCGGATTTCGGCGGTGGATCTCCTTGACCGCCTCCCAGTGATCGGCATAGCGCTGCTCGAGGACGATGAAGTCGTAGTCGTCTTCGGGCGCGGCCACCCACGCCCCGCCGACGAATCGATATGCCCGCGCGCGGCCTTCGAAGACGGACGAAGAGAGAGGGGCGGGCGGTGGCGTCGAGATCAGCGGGAGGGGGGTCGAGAGGGACGAGCAGCCGGACAGAACCGCAGCGAGGGGAAGGAGGAGGACGGCGCGCCGTCTCATCGGGAGGCCCGTCTCCATCTCAGTCGAACTCGAACCGCGGCTCGGGCTGGTCCGGCCCGACCGTCCCCGCCGCGATGTCGGCCCGGAAGTAGTTCTCTCCGCGGATCGGCGCGCCCGCCATCCGGCGGAGCATCGCGATCTGGCCGACGTGGGTCAGCGCATCGGCGATCGGTCCCTGGAACAGCTTCTCGGCCGGAGCGCCGACCGGAGACCCCGAAGCGAGATAGGCGTCGAGGCTCGCGAGCGCCTCGAAGAACCTCCTCGAGTCGGCCTCCCACTCCCGCACCGCCGAGTCCGTCCAGCGCTGCTCTCCCTTGCAGAAGCGGAGCGCCCAGTCGAGGAGGTCGGAGAGGTGCGCGAGGACCTCGCCCGGTGTCCGAGTCGTCGGGCTCGCCTTGAAGCCGGAGAAGGCCGGCGGCGCCCCCCGGATCGCCTTTGCGCCCCGGTAGGCGAGGGTCGCCACGGTGTGCCTCAGGAACTCCCGCCCCGCTCTCTCCTCTCCGCTCAATCCTCCATCCTCCCAGGCCGGCGCTACGACCGTGCACCTGCCCACAACGATAGCGCGTCCCGCGCTCGCGAGCTGTGCAGGGAGCTGCAGGGTCTGATACCGTTATGTCACCTTGGAGCTCGCCCTGACGCCGCGCTCGCTCGGGGAGCAGCTTAAAGAAATCCACGAGCGGGTCCGCGTGGAGTTCCCGCTTGTCGAAAGGATCGGAGTCGCCCTGTACGATCCGAAAACGGAGCGGATGAAGTCGTTCGTCCACAGCGCCGAAGGACCGGACCCGCTCTCACGCTACGAGCTCCTGCTGTCCGAGACGCCGTCCCTTCTCGCCCTCGCCCGATCCGGCGAGGCGCGTGTCCTGACCGACCTCGCCTTCCTTGCCGGCTCCCCCGCCCCCCACACCCAGCGGCTCCTCGAGGCGGGATTCCGCTCCAGCTACACGAAGCCGTTCTATTCCGGCCGCCGGCTTCTCGGTTTTCTCTTCTTCGACTCCGCGACTCCCGGCTATTTCGACGCCGCTGTCGTGGACCGCCTCGACGTCTACGCGCGCATGCTGTCGCTCCTCTTCCTGAACGGCCTCGAGCCCGCCCGCCTCCTCCGGTCGGCCGTTCGGCTGGCCGCCGAAATCACCGGCCTCCACGACGGCGAGACGGGCGCCCACCTCGAGCGGGTGACGCGCTACTCGTGTCTCATCGCCCGGGCGCTGCCGCCCGCCTACGGCGTCGACGAGGAGTTCGTCGAGTTCCTCGGCTTCTTCGCCCCCGCCCACGACATCGGAAAGGTCGGCATCCCGGACCAGATCCTCGGAAAGCGGGGCCCCTTCACGCCGGAGGAGGCCGCGCTGATGAGGACCCACGTCGACTCCGGCGTCACCCTCGTCGAGAAGATGATCCGCGACCTGGATCTCGACGGCCTCATGCACGTCTCGATGCTGCGAAGCATCGTCCGCTCCCATCACGAGTTTCTCGACGGCTCCGGATACCCGGACGGGCTGACGGCCGCGCAGATCCCGCTGGAGGCGCGGATCGTCGCCGTGGCCGACGTCTTCGACGCGCTGACCAGCAGCCGCCCGTACAAGGAGGCGTGGAGCGAGAACGACGCCTTCCGCTATCTCGAGGAAGGGATGGGGAAGAAGTTCGATCCAGCCTGCGTGACGACGTTTCTCAGCCGAGGCGAGGAAGCGTCCTCCATCCGGCGCCTCGTCCCCGACGGGGGGTGACCGGGCGAGGCCCCGCCGGACTCTCGGGGGTCGGGATCGACGCGTCCAGGCACGGGTCCGTGCAACGACGACGAAGGGCGCCGGTGGCTCAGCGCTTCGTCGAGCCGGCCCGAGCCCCCTTTCGCCTCTCGGGCACGTGCGGGGGGGCGTCCGGCCGGTCGACGCGCCTCTCGCGCCGGAGATAACGGCGGGGAATCGGCTCGAACACCTCGCCCTTCCTCACCATGTCGCGGATCAGCTTGTGGACGACGATCCATTCCGCGCCGAGAGCCCGGGAGATCATCCCGACGCTCCTCAGCATGTCGTCCTGCGGGCGCTCGAGTTCCTCGATGATGCGCCCCCGGAGCTCGCTCTCTCTCATCCTGGCTCGTCCCCCTCAGCCGTCGGCGGTCAAGGGAAACTATAGCGCGGGCTCAGGTTGCAGGGCGGAGCCGGCGTTCAGCGCGACGGTGTCGGCAGAACGCCGAGCCAGACCGGACGGACGGGGTCGCCCGCCTCGAACATCACCCAGACGGTGCTGCCGACGCGCGGCAGGGCCGTCGATCCCGCGGATGTGCAGGGCAACGCCCACTGGTCGACGCCGGGGACGACCTCGGGAATCCGGACCTTGAGACGCTGCTGCTTGAGCGGATCGGCAGCGTCCACGACGACGGCCCGGTAGACGCCCGCGAAGCGAGACATGACGGCCTCCTTCCTCCTGCAATTATGGCCTGTCCTTTCCTTCGCACCTCTGAGCCGTGGCTGGATCCGCGGGCACGGCCTCCCTCAGGGTCGCGGCAGACGAAGGTGCCTCCTCGCTGAGATCTCCAGGTCCCCGCGGATCAGCCGGCGGTGGCCCCGAGACGATCGCACAGGGCCTCCCCGACCTCGTCGCGCAGCCGGACGAGGGAAGCGAGGTCGGGATTGCGCCCCGACAGGGCGGCGTCCAGCTCCTTCAAGGTCGAGGAATCCAGGGCACCCAGCTCCTCCACGCGCCGCCGGAAACCAGCCAGCAGGGATCGGGCCCTTGCCGCGGCCCCTCCGCGGGCCAGGGACTCGATCTGGAAGAGACGCGCGAGGAGGGCGTCGGCGATGGCGCCCTGCCGATCGAAAAGCGAAGCGGCGGAGCCGAACCCGGAAGCTGCCTGTGCGAATTCCCCCCCATCGAGGAGCGTCCGGGCGAGGTTCTGCCGGATGAAGGCGTGGATGACCGGCCGCTCGGCGCTCGAGACCTTCCTCAGCGCCCGGGCATACTCGCGGCGCGCCTCGTCCAGCCGGCCGAGATGCATCAGGGACGCGCCGATGTTCTGCACCGTCGAGGCGTAGGCGTTCCAGAGGCCGAGCTTCTCGAACACGGGGAGGGCCCTGCGGAAGGCCGTGAGACCTTCTTCGTGCCGCCCCTGGCGCGAGAGGAGAAGGCCTTTGACCGCATGGGATCTCGCCTCCTCGTCGCGCATCCCGAAATCGGAGAAGGTCCTTTCGGCGCGCGAGGCGAGGATCAGTCCCTCGCGCGCGCGGTCGATGAACGACCGGCGCGTCGCCTCCGCCAGCTCCACGCGCGCCAGCTCGATATCGGTGACGACTCCCTTCGTGAACGCTCTGTATGCGGTGAGGAGGTTGCGTCCGCCGGTCTCGAACTCGCCCGTCAAGTTCCGGGCGACCCCCGCCAGGAGGTGCGCACGGCCGACGAGGTGCGCGAGAGGGTAGGCATAGTCGGCCCGTCCGGCCGGCGGGATACGCCTCGGCTCCTTCGACAGGCGGAGGATCGCGGCCTCCGCGAACCGGAGCCAGTGCCCGGGCCCTTCGACGATCCGGACGACCGCCTCCTCGAGCGCGTATCCGAGAGCGTACCGGTCGGCCAGCTCGGAAAGACGCAGCTTCTCGAGGGACTTTCGAAGGGCTTCTTCGTCGGCGTCACGGCAGGCGAGAAGGGACTCTTTCCTGCCGGCGGCGGACTTCGCCGCTGCGACGCACTCCGTCGCCAACGTGGAACCCTGCGCTTTCCCCCCCGCCCTCCTCAGTGGACGCGGCTCGGGCCTTTGGTGAAAGGGGTCGCCCGGCGGCAGGCCCTTCGGGTCCTTCTCCCCGAGAAGCGCGGGACCACCTTCCCGGAGAAGCTGATGAAGCTCCTCGATCTTCCCGAGATTCCTCCGACAGTCGCCGCACGAGCGAAGGTGGCGCTGCGCCGCTTTCTCCTCGAAGTCGCTCAGATCTCCCGCGACGTGGCGGAGGAGGGTCGCGTCGTCGAGGTGGTTCAGGGCTGCAGGCATCGCATCAGGTTCCCAAGGTTCTGGTTGATGAGGTTCCGGACGTCGCGCGGCCCATCGTACCTTCCTGGCGAATCGGGGATCGTGCCGGTCGGTCACTCCCACTTCTTCAGTCGCGGCCAGATCTCCTGAAACGTCCACCCTCTCGGGTCGCGGCAGACGAACACCGTGAAGTGCTGCGACATCATCGAGTACTTGTTGCCCACCTCGGCCGCGGCCTCGACGCGGCCGAAGAGCCTCTCGAGCGCCTGGCGGTTGTCGCCGAGGACGATCGTCACCTCGCCGGTGTAGTCCCCAGGCCCCCAGAGCCAGTACGTCAGGTGCCCCCCGATCGCTTTCGGGAGGCCGAGCCTCGGCCCGTAGAGATCGATCGCCCCCGCCTGTCCGTAGTCGTTCCCGAAGATGGCGGCCTTCGCGCGCTCCTCCGCCGGGAGGGAAAGATAGACGCGGGCCGCCGTCTCGGCCATCTCCGGCCAGCCGCACCGGTCGGCGAAGAGCTGCGGCAGCGGCGAGGCGGTGCGGCGGTGCTCGATCCGCGGCTGGGCCAGCCCGGTCCCCCTCGAGTAGGCGATGTACGTCTCCGGAGGCAGGATCGGCAGGAGGATCGGGGCGATGAGAATCCCGGTGAGAGAAAGGACCGCGGCGTATGCCGGGCCGGCCCATCGGAGGCGCGAGCCGTCGAGAAGCCTTTCCAGACCGACCACCCCGGCCGTCACCAGGAGCGGATTGGCCGGGAAGAGGTAATAGAAGCGGCCCTTCGTGGCGAGGAGGACGCCGAACGTCAGCAGCCACGAAAAACCGAGGGACCGGTATCGTTTCCCTTCCCGGCCGAGAAGGAGCCACGCCAGCCCACCCGCCCAGACCGGAAGCGCGAGGGGCTGCATTCCGAGGACGTGCTGCGCGAGGAACCCCAGAGGGTTCAGCTCCACGTTCCGCTGGTTCCTCCGGATGTTGGCGAGCTGCTCGAGATGGGGGAAGTGATGCCGGATCTCCCAGATCAGGTTGGGTAGGAAGATCAGGAAAGCGAGAACGCCCGCGAGCACGAACCAGCGGTTCGCCATCAGACGGCGCTCGGTGGTCAGCAAGAGCCCGAGGGTGATCGCGAAGCCGAAGACGAGCATTGTGTGCTTGTTCTCGAGCCCGATCCCCGCGAGCAGGCCGAACCAGGGCCAGAGCCGCACGTTCCCGGTCCCGAGGATCCGCGCGACGACGAGAGCGCAGCCGGTCCATACGAGCGGCTCGACGGCGTTCATCGAGAGGAAGCTGAAGAAGATGTGGGAGAAGGGCGCCACCACGATGCAGAGCGCGGCCATCCCCTGTGCGAAGCGCCCTCCCCCCAGCTCTCGGGCGAGCGCGGCGACGAGGAGCACGAGCCCGGCCCCCATCAGCGCCGGGAAGAGATGGACGCCCGCGACCGAGGTTCCGAAGAGGTGTCGGGCCGCCGAGGCCTGCAGCGCGGTCAGAGGCGGCATGTCGACGTAGCCGAAGTCGAGGTGCTCTCCGCAGGCGAGGAAATAGAGCTCGTCCACGAAGAAGCCGTACTCCTTTGGGTAGACGAGGTGGATCGCGACCTCCAGAGCGGCGAGCAGCCAGACGGCGGGAGGCAGGGGAGGCAGTTTCCCGCTTTCGCCGTTCTCCGCCCGTCGGGTCACGTGCACCCCCGCTGGAAGCGTACGGTGGGAACAGGCCGGTTGTTTCAGCCCGGCCCGTTCCGGCGAGCGGATCGTGTCGTGGTTCGTGTCTGTCACCACGGCGGCACCGTCGGGCCGGACCGCGTCACGTAGACTTCGTCTTCCCGTTCTCGGGGCCCAAGGAAAGGAAGAAAGCGATGGGCGGAACGCGAATCCTGAACAAGGCGCTTCTCGACAAGGTCGTCACCGCGGAAGAGGCCGCCGCCATGATCCCGCCGGGCGTCACGGTCGGGATGAGCGGCTTCACCGGCGCGGGCTACCCCAAGGCGGTCCCGCTGGCCCTGGCGAAGCGGATCATGGACGCGAACCTCCGGGGCGAGAAGTTCAGGATCAGCATCTGGACGGGGGCGTCGACGGCCCCGGAGCTCGACGGAGCGCTCGCGATGGTCGACGGCGTCGAGCTGCGGCTGCCCTATCAGTCGGACCCCGTCTGCCGGAAGAAGATCAACGCGGGCGAGATGGAGTACATCGACATCCACCTGTCGCACGTGGGAGCCTTCGTCCGCTCCGGGTTCCTCGGAAAGCTCGACCTCGCGGTCGTCGAGGTGACGGGGATCCTTCCGAACGGCGACCTGATCCCGTCGTCGTCGGTCGGAAACAACAAGGTGTGGCTCGACACCGCGGACAAGGTCATTCTGGAGGTCAACTCGAAGCAGTCCGAGCGGCTCGAGGGGATGCACGACATCTATCAGGGCTTCGCGCTCCCGCCCCATCGGAAGCCGATCCCGCTCGTCCACCCGTCCGACCGGATCGGGACACCCTATTTCCAGTGCCCGCAGGAGAAGATCGTCGCCATCGTCGAGACGGACGCGCCGGACCGGAACACTCCGTTCTCCGCCCCCGACGAAGCGTCCCGGCGGATCGCGGGGCACATCCTGGAGTTCCTCGGCGACGAGGTGAAGAGGGGGCGTCTCCCGAGGGCGCTGCTTCCGATCCAGTCGGGAGTGGGCAACATCGCGAACGCCGTCCTCTTCGGCCTGGAGGACGGCCCGTTCGACCACCTGACGTCCTACACCGAAGTGCTTCAGGACGGGATGCTGGAGCTGATCCGCTGCGGCAAGATGCTCGTCGCCTCGGCGACGGCCTTCTCGCTCAGCCCGCAGAAGAACGACGAGCTGAGCGCGCAGATGGACCGGTACCGGAGCAGCATCATCCTCCGCCCGCAGGAGATCTCGAACCACCCGGAGCTGATCCGCCGCCTCGGCTGCCTCTCGATGAACGGGATGATCGAGGCCGACATCTACGGGAACGTCAACTCGACGCACGTCGGCGGCACCGCGATCATGAACGGGATCGGCGGGTCCGGCGACTTCGCCCGGAACGCCTACATCTCCTTCTTCATGACGCCGTCGACGGCCAAGAAGGGGAACATCTCCTGCATCATCCCGATGGTCACGCACGTCGACCACACCGAGCACGACGTCCACGTCATCGTGACCGAGCAGGGCCTTGCGGATCTCCGGGGGCTCGCCCCGAAGCAGCGGGCGGATCGGATCATCGAAAATTGCGCGCACCCCGACTACCGGCCAGCGCTCCGCGAATATTTCCGCCGCGCCCTCCTGACCTCCCCCGGCAAGCACACACCGCACGTCCTCGCGGAGGCCTTCGCCTGGCACGAGAGACTTCTTCGGACGGGGAGCATGCGGGCGACCTGAAAGAAACCCTCCGTCGGCACCTCGGGCGACGTGGCCAGCCGGAAGAGGCTCCAGGTGGAGGTCACGCTCACCCGGATGAAGTGATCCCCGCCC
>JBLMYG010000057.1:0-37370 GCA_050258155.1 Acidithiobacillales bacterium | reverse complement strand
CCGGCCCCGCGCCGATCACGCCGATCGACTCGGGCTTCGGGTCGTCTTGCAGCCGGCTGAGCGCGAGGCCCTTCTCGAGGCCCCAGTCCCCGACGAAGCGCTCGAGGGCGTTGACGGCCACCGCACCGTCCTTTTCGCTCCGGTTGCAGTTCTCCTCGCACGGATGCGGGCAGACGCGCCCCATGACGGCCGGGAACGGGTTGTACTCCACGATCGTGCGCCACGCCTTCTCGAAGGCCTGCTCCTCGGAGAGCCCGGTCTTCTCGTGCTGCGCGATCGTCGTGATCCAGCCGCGGATGTCCGAGCCGCTCGGGCAGTTCCCGATGCAGGGGGCGAGCTTCTCGACCACCTGCGGACGCAGCGACGACACCTGCGTGGCGCCGCTCCCTCCCATCCTGAGGGGAGGCTTCTTGGTGACCGGCTTCAGAAGTCCCATCGTCCGTCTCTCTCTTTCCAACTCCGGATGAGGCGGGCCTCCGGGGCAAAGGGCCCCGGAGGCCATCCGTGACCCTACGGTTTGTCCGGCGGGAGCGTGATGTAGCTGCCGCCGAAGTACGAATAGATGCAGCGACCCGAGTCCATGAGCTGACGAATCGCCTGCTTGCAGAGGTCCTTCCCGCACTCCCCCTCGCCGAACTTCTCGATCATGGCCTTGGTGAGGTCCATCGCCTTCAGGCTCTTCTTTCCGTGCGTCTCCTTGACGAGCTGGAACATCGCATCGGCGACCTGCTCAACACTGACGGGACTCATAAGACCCCCTCACGCCTGCCGTAGATGGATCGAGCGCCTGTACGTCTCGCCGGCGTGCTTGAAGTCGTCGATGTGATACTTGGTGAACTCGATCCCGGTGAGCTGGAAGAATTTCGGCCAGCCGATCCGGTCGATCCACTCGCCCATCCGCTCGAACTTCCGTGCATTCGCGGCATAGACCTTGACGAGGTTGGAGACCGCAGCCACGACTTCCGGCCAGCGGGGCGGGTTGTTCGGGATGAACGGGATGGCCAGCTTGGAGAACTTGGGCTCGCTCCGGGCGTTGGAGACCTTGCCGCCCACCCAGATCGAGATGCCGTCGTTCTCCGCGTTGGCGATCTTGAGAGCCGGGCAGACCGTGAAGCAGTTGCCGCAGTACATGCACTGCTCCTCGATGATCTCCACGGACTGCACGCCCTCGACCGTGGCGGGACGGACCGCGCCCGTCGGGCACGACGCTACGACGCTCGGGATCTCGCACATCTTCGGGAGGTCCTTGTGGCTGATCTTGGGAGCCTTCCGGTGGATGCCGAGGATGGCGATGTCGGAGCAATGGACCGCGCCGCACATGTTGAGGCAGCAGGCGAACGCAATCCGGAGCTTTCCCGGCATGTCGATGTTCACGAAGTGCGGGTAGAGCTCGTCCATGACGGCCTTCACGACGCCGGAGGCGTCGGAGGCCGCTGAATGGCAGTGGACCCAGCCCTGCGTGTGGACGCAGTTCGAGATGGCCGGTCCGATGCCGCCGACGGGGAATCCTTCCTTCTTCAGGGCCGCGATGAGCGGGTCGATCTTGGCGGGGTCGGTCGGCAGGAACTCGACGTTGTTCCGGCTCGTGAAGCGGAGGTACCCCCCGGAGTACTCGTCCGCCAGTTTCGCGAAGGTCCGGATCGTGTCGATGGAGAGGATTCGCGGCGAAGCGGCCCGGACGGTGTAGAGCTTGTCGCCGGAGACGCCCACGTGGACCATGACGCCGGGCTTCAGGATCTCGTGGTACTTCCACTTCCCGTAGTTCTTCTTGACGACGGGGGGCAGGAACTTCTCGTAGTGGGGCGGGCCGATGTCGGTTTTTCTCGGGGTGGCAGACATTCGTAGGTACTCCTTTTCCCGTCCTCAGGCCGTCTCTTGCACGGTCTCTTCGTAGAAGATGTAGGGGTTGGCCCGGGGCGCGGTGATCATCTCGGGGGCCGGCTCGAGACCGATCTGCTCCAGGAAGTTGCCGAGCCCGATCCTCTGGATGAACTCGCCCACGCGCTCGCGGTTCTTGCCGTGCTCGGCCCAGAGGTCCCAGATGCGCGAGAGAAGCTCCTTGATGTCGTCGTAGGGGGGCTCCATCTTGATGAACGGCACGAAGACGCTGGAGAGGAGGGCGCCGCCGACGATCGGCGCCTTCGACCCGATGAGAATCGCCGCGCCGCGGTCGTCGCCCGGGGCCAGCGCCTTGGGCATCGCGTTGATGCAGTGCATGCACTTCACGCAGTTGGCGTTGTCGATGCCGAGGACGCTGCCGTTCCAGCTCATGCAGCGGGTGGGACAGCGGTCGCAGACGTCTTTCTGGATGTCGAGCTTGCCGCTCGCGGCATAGGCCTTCACCTCGGCCTGGTCGACCTTGATGTCGTCCCGCCAGACCCCGATGAAGGACATGTCGGAGCGCGCGACGGATGCCACGCAGTCGTTGGGGCAGCCAGCGAACTTCAGCTTGTACTTGTAGGGAAAGGCCGGCCGGTGCAGCTCGTCCTGGTAGGTCTGGGTGAAATCGTAGCAGGCGTTGAGGGTGTCGTAGCAGGCCCACTCGCAACGGGCCGGGCCGCAGCAGGCGCTCGGGCTCCGCATGTCGGAGCCGGAACCGCCGAGGTCGAACCCTTTTTCCGTCAGCTCGGCGAAGGTCGGCTCCAGCTCGGTCGTCTTGGTGCCGAGGAGAATGATGTCTCCGGTCGACCCGTGCATGTTGGTCACGCCGGAGCCGTGCCGGTCCCAGATGTCGGCGATGGTTCGGAGAGCCTCGGACGTGTAGAACCAGCCGGACGGGTGGTTGATGCGCATCGTGTGGAACTCGGCGCACTCGGGGAACTCCTGGGGGAGATCGGAGTAGCGGCCGATGACGCCGCCGCCGTACCCCATCACACCGACGAGGCCTCCGTGTTTCCAGTGTCCGATCTTTTCCTCGTACGAGCGCTCGAGGACACCCAGGAGGTCCTGGACCATTGGCCTCGCGGCTTCCTTCTTGAGCTCCTTGACGAAGCTCGGCCAGGGGCCCTTCTCGAGCTCGTCGAGCAAGGGTGTTTCTTTCTTCTTTTCAGTCATTGCGGCTCCTTATGGACACCTGTCCTTCGGTCTTCGGGAATCCAGGATCGCGGCTGCTGTCGTCGCAAAGCATTCGGCTGGACGCTTCTCCGGGGCTCACGCCCGGAAGGCGCATGGAGCAACCCCCGTGCCGGTGTGAAGGCGACCCCGGCGGGGACAACAAGTGACTCTGGCTCAGACCGTTCAGAGAGGAAGTCGCCAGAGGGCTTCGCTGCATTTCGGGGTCCGTAACCGCTCCGTAACGAGGCCGGGGAAGGGCTCTCCCATCCCGGCTCGGGGTCGGCTCGGCCGGGGGCCGCGCGGAGATGAGGCGGCGACGAGCGACACGTTCCGCCTGCTTCCGGGCGTCACGGAGCCGTAACGGCAGGCCCTCTAGTGAAACTCCCACTCGATGAAGCCGGGCTTGACGTCGGCCATCGCGTTGACGATCAGCTCCACGAGGCCGCCGTAAAGGATCTTGCTCCTCTCGAAGGCGTCGTAGGCCCGGATCAGGTCGCGGAACTGCCCCTTGCAGTTGGAGCAGGGCGTGCAGACGTACTTGGGAATGGACGGATCGAGCTCGCCGGCAAAGGCGTCGAGGACCTGCTTCATCTTGATCCGGCCGGAGACGAGCATCCGCCAGTTGGCGAAGTTGTTGCCCGACATGATGGCGAAGCCCGATCCGCCGCCGCAGCAGTAGTTGTCCACGCCGTGCGGCTCCATTTCGCGGAAGCGGGGGGCGATCCTGCGCAGGACGCGGCGCGGCGGCTCGATGATGCCCATGGCGCGTGCGATGTTGCAGGGGTCGTGCAGGGTGACAGGGAAGTCGTTGCGGGACGGGTCGAACCTGAGCACGCCCGAGTCGACGATCGAGGCGAGGAACGGGGCATAGCTCTCCCGCGGCACGGCCAGGTCGGCGCCGAGGATCCGGTCGGCGACCACCGCGAGGGCCTTGTGCGCGTGGCCGCACTCACCGATGACGATCTTCTTGACCTTGAGCTTCTTTGCCAGCTCGGCGTGCTTCAGCGCGACGCGGGCGAACTGGACGTCGTCGTACCAGAGTCCGTAATTGATCGCGTCGTACGCGACCATCTCGGAGGAGAGCGTCCACGAGATCCCTGCCTTCTGCATGATGACGGCGAAGGCGCCGGGGTTCTCGGGCCAGGCCATGATCTCGCCCGCGTTGTGCATCAGGAGAACGTCGGCGCCTTCCACGTCCCAGGGGGTCTCGACCTTGAATCCGACCTTCTCGCTCGTCTCCTCGTCGATGAACTGGATGTTGTCCTTGACGACCTCGGGCGTCATGCCGGTGGAGGAGCCGACCCTCAGCTGCAGGACCGAGCCGTCGGCGTGAGCCTCCCGGGCGGAGATTCCGAGCTCCTGGCTGAAGAGCTTTCGCAGCTCGTGCGTGATGAGGCCGTTGTCGACGCCGATCGGGCAGGCCTGACAGCAGCGGCGGCAGAGGGTGCATCGGTAGGCCAGCTCCGCGAGGCGCGCGAAGGTGTTCCAGTTCAGCTCCGGAGCGCCGACGAGAGCGGCCTTGAGCGCGTTGCCATTTGGGCCGTAGCGGGCGAGGAGCCCGCGCAAGACGTCGGCCCGGTAGCTCGGCCGGTAGACCTCGTTCTGGCCGCTCGTCTCGTAGATCGGGCAGGCCCCAGCGCAGGTCTGGCAGTGGGTGCAGTGGTCCAGCGTGAGCGTGAGCTGCTGGAGGAATCCCCAGTTGTCCTCACGGGAGATGAGCTTCCCGAGGCCTCTCTTCAGCCCCGTAAGAAGCCGCTTCTCCTCGGCCGGGTCGGCCGGCCGCTTGAGAGCGAGGGCGGAGACGCCGTCCAGCGAAGCGTCGATCTGCTTGCGCTTTTCTGGAGGCACCTCCTTCCAGAGGAGAGCGGGGTCGTCCCGGTCGTAAGGGGGCGGCAGCGGAAGGAGCCGTGCAAGATCGATCGGCGACAGCGTGTCGGCATTCCGTGCGATGTCCCGGACGTCGGGGATGGAGGGGACGGTGTCCATGTCAGGAATCCCCCTTTTCGACAGCGACATCGGCCCACGTCTTCTTGCCGTCTCCCCTGATGTGCGGTGCCGACCAGGAGATCGGCAGCGTCAGAAGCTTCTGCACTCTCTCGTCGTACTTTCCTCCGAGGTTCGGGGCGTCGTCCCAGCGGACGGAGTGCCACGTGAAGTACTTGGAGAAGAAGTGCGTCATGTGGCTCCACGGCAGGTAGGCGAGGAAGAGGCCGAGAAGCAGAACCTGCGCGCCGAACCAGCCGGGAATGGCAGTGACGGAGCTGAAGGAGACGAGCCCCCGGACAAAGGCGGCGGCCACCTCGAGATGCGGGTCCGCCGTCAGGAGGCTCCCCCACGACGCCAGAAAGACCGCGAGGAGCAGGACGAGGTGCAGGAAGTCCGCCGGCGTCGAAGCCCGGCGCAGGCTCGGGTTCAGCGTTCGTCGTGCGAGGAGGCCGAGACCTCCGAGGGTGCCAAGCGCGAGGCCAATTGCACACCAGAGGGCCAGCGCGCGCCCTCCACCGAGGCGCCAGAGGAGGGGCAGGTCGCGCACGCCCGGGATTACGCCGAGCAGGAGCGCCCCCCCCAGAGCGAACAACAGATAGAGGCCGTAGTGGAAGAGGAGAGAGGGGAGCCAGAGGCCGGGGTTGCGCTCCCTGACCTGCTTGAGGGTCAGGACCTCCTCGGCGATCGTTCTCACCTCGCCCAGCTTCGATACCTCCCGCGGCTTGGTCCACCAGTCCAGCTCCTCGAAGTACGAGCCACCGTAGGACGCCTTCTGCTTCTCGTGGGCCACGGGGTAGAGCTCCCATCGAAGGTGGAGCGGCATTCGGGCGTAGTGAATGGCCTTGTACAGGCATCCTGCCGCGAAGGCGACAAGAGCGAGAACGCCCAGAATCTGGACCCATCCCATCTCGAACCCTCCTCGCCGGGCGAACGCGCGCCCTGTTCCGGGGGATGTCATGAGATCTTCGTGCCAGCCCCCGCTCGAAGCGGCGGTGGTCCGGAATCCCGGAACGCACCCGCTGCGAGGTTCGGGTCTTCCGTTCACACGGCAGGAAGGAGGCGAACCTGAGATACCCGGCCGGGATCTGCGGCCGTCGGATTCGGACCGCGCCGGGTCACGAGGGTGTAACGGTTTCCGATGGGTAACGGTGCCCGTCGCCCGGTCTAAGGGCTCCGTGGTCCGCAATTGATC
Organism: Acidithiobacillales bacterium; assembly: GCA_050258155.1. Taxonomy (GTDB): domain Bacteria; phylum Acidobacteriota; class Thermoanaerobaculia; order UBA5066; family UBA5066; genus DAOMFB01. The sequence continues at coordinate 31,138 of JBLMYG010000057.1, read as the reverse complement.
GGGGAGGCCCGGCGGACAGGTCTGTTTCGGTCCGGTGGCGCGCCCGCTTAGGACCGGAGAGCTCTTCTCTCTCCGTTGCAGCACGTTGGCCGCTTCACCGCTCGTGGCACATGAATTGCGGACGCGAGACCTTCGGAGAGTGCTCCCGGCTCTTCGAAACCGTGCCCAGGAGGTGGTGCAGCAGACGTGAATCCAGAAGTCGGCCCCCGCCGGCGGACGACCCGCCAGAAGACAGCGAGCCCTCGAGGCCTTAAGGAGGAAACTAGATGCCCAGTTTTGTGAACCCGGAAAAATGTGACGGGTGCAAGGCGCTTGACAAGACCGCCTGCCAGTACATCTGCCCCAACGACCTCATGGTCCTCAACAAGGACACAATGAAGGCCTACAACCAGGAACCCGAGATGTGCTGGGAGTGCTACAACTGCGTCAAGATCTGCCCCACCCAGGCGGTCGACGTGCGCGGCTACGCGGACTTCGTCCCGATGGGCGCGTCGGTGGTGCCGATGCGCTCCACCGACAACATCATGTGGACGGTGAAGTTCCGGAACGGCACGATCAAACGCTTCAAGTTCCCGATTCGCACCACACCCGAGGGCCAGGCGAAACCCGATGGCGGCTTCAACGGTACGCCGCCGCTCGAGGGGCCGGTCCTCTACACCGAACCGACTTCCCTCGGCCTGCCCGCCGTGTGGACGAAAGCCTGAGGAGGCGGACATGGCTGACTTCAAAACCGTTCAGGTCGATACCGACCTCCTCATCCTCGGCGGCGGAATGGCCGCCTGCGGCGCCGCGGTCGAGGCCGCCTACTGGGCCAAGAAGCACGGGCTCAAGGTGACGCTCGTCGACAAGGCCGCCGTGGACCGCTCCGGCGCCGTCGCGATGGGCCTCTCCGCGATCAACCAGTACGTGGGCCTGAAGGACGGCGAGAACACCATCAAGGACTACGTCGACTACGTCCGGAACGACCTCATGGGGATCACCCGTGAGGACCTCGTGGCCAACATCGCCCGTCACGTCGACTCCACAGTCCACCTTTTCGAGAAGTGGGGCCTCCCCATCTGGAAGGACGAGAAGGGCGCCTACGTCCACGAAGGCCGCTGGCAGCTGATGATCAACGGCGAGTCCTACAAGGTCGTCGTGGCCGAGGCCGCCAAGAACGCGATCGGCAAGGAGAACATCTACGAGCGCGTCTTCATCGTCGGCCCCATCCTCGAGGACGGGCGGTGTGTCGGCGCATACGGGTTCTCCGTGCGCGAGAACACCTTCTACGTCTTCAAGGCGAAGGCCGTCATCGCGGCCATGGGCGGCGCCGTCCACGTCTTCAAGCCGAGGTCCTCCGGCGAAGGTCAGGGCCGTGCCTGGTACCCGCCCTGGAACGCCGGCGCCTCCGCGTATTTCACCCTCAAGGCAGGGGCCGAGATGACCTGCCAGGAGGTTCGTTTCATTCCGGTCCGGTTCAAGGACGCCTACGGCCCCGTCGGCGCGTGGTTCCTCCTCTTCAAGTCTCGGGCGACCAACGCCCTCGGCGAGAACTACATGGAGACCCGCAAGGCCGAGCTCGACAACTGGAAGCCGTACGGCCACGTCAAGCCGGTCCCGGCCAACCTCCGCAACTACCTCATGCTGCTGGACGTCATGGAGGGCAAGGGCCCCATCTTCATGCGGACCGAGGAGGCGATCCAGAAGATCGCCGCGGCCGCGGGGGACGAGAAGGCCGCCAAGAAGAAGCTCAAGGAGCTGGAGTCCGAGGCGTGGGAAGACTTCCTCGACATGACGATCTCCCAGGCCATCCTCTGGGCGGCGTCGAACGTGTCGCCCGAGGAGAAGGCGTCTGAAATCGCGGCGGCCGAGCCGTACTTCATCGGCTCGCACTCCGGCGCCTCCGGTGCCTGGGTGTCGGGCCCCGAGGATCTCGCCCCCAAGGAGTACTTCTGGGGCTACGAGAACATGTCCACCGTGCGCGGCCTCTTCTGCGCCGGCGACGCCTCGGGCGCTTCCTCGCACAAGTTCTCTTCCGGCTCGCACGCGGAAGGGCGGATCGCTGCCAAGGCGGCTGTCCGGTTCATCGTCAAGGAGAAGGTCGCGGCGCCCAAGGTGGACCCGACCGAGGTCGAGCGGCTGAAGGCGGAAGTCCTGAAGCCGCTGAAGACCTTCGAGGAGTTCAAGGGTGCCACGACGCAGACGGACGTCAACCCCAACTACATCCGGCCCAAGATGTTCCAGATGCGCCTTCAGAAGCTGATGGACGAGTACGCGGGTGGGGTGACCTCGCAGTTCACCACCTCCGAGGCGCTGCTCAAGAAGGGTCTGGAGCTGCTCGCGTTCCTCAAGGAGGACTCGGCGAAGCTGGGCGCTTCCGACCTCCACGAGCTGATGCGCTGCTGGGAGAACATTCACCGCATGCACCAGGCCGAGGCCCACGTCCGGTCGATCCTCTTCCGCGAGGAGACCCGCTGGCCCGGCTACTACTTCCGTTCCGACAAGCCCCGGATGGACGAGAAGAACTGGCACGTGTTCGTGAACTGCCGTCTCAACAGCACGACGGGCGAGTGGGAGATGACCAAGCGACCCATCATTCATTCGTTCGTAAAGGCCGGCGAGGGTGTGCTCGTCAGCGCCTGAGTTCCCGCTTTGGACCGCCCCGGGCGCCTCGCGGCGCCCGGGGCGGCTTCTTTCGAGCGAGGTTGATGTGCCGGCCAGACCGTCCACACCCGTCTGCCCCCACTGCGGCGTGACCATGGTCCCGTTTTCGCTGCCCGAGCAGAGCGGATGGGACACCCCGTTCCAGCTCGCCTGCTTCAGCGATGACTGCCCCTACTACGTACGCGGCTGGGCCTGGATGGAAGAGCACTACGGCGTGAGGTCCTCCTACCGCCACCGCCTCGACCCCGCCACGGGAACGACGTCCCCCCTGCCGGTCTGGTCGCCGACGGCGATCCGCGACCGGATCCTCGAGGCTGACGTCGCTGTCGGCGAAGACGACGACTCCGACGACCGCGACGTGACCCCCGATTCCGGCGGAAAGAAAGGGAACGAACCATGAGCACAGAGGCGTGTTCGGTGGGCGAGGCGGTGAGGCGGCAGCGCCAGCTCGGAAACGACGAGCCGTTTCGTTTCGCGTGCCACCCGGGCGTGGCCTGCTTCAACCGGTGCTGCGCCGACGTGAACATTCTGCTGACCCCGGTCGATGTCCTCAGGCTGGCGCGCCGGAGGGGCCTGACGACGCGGGAGTTCCTCGACCGGCACACCCTCACGCCGATCACGAAGGAGCTTCGCCTTCCCGTGGTGATCCTCCGGATGGACGAAGGGGAGGGGAAGCGCTGCCCCTTCGTCGGGGAGAACGGCTGCACCGTCTACGAGGACCGCCCCTGGGCCTGCCGGATGTACCCGGTCGGCATGGCGCTCCCGCCGGCCCGGGCAGGGGTCGATCCGGATCCCGTCTCCTTCCTCTTCGAGGATGACTTCTGTCTCGGCCGCGAGGAGCCCCGGCTCTGGACGGCGCCTGCCTGGCGGAGCGACCAGAAGGTGGACGAGCAGGAGGAGATCGAGGCGGGGTTCCGGGAGATCGTCTCGCACCCCTGGTTCATCGGCGGGCGGCAGCTCGATCCGAAGCGGATGGAGATGTTCTTCATCGGCTGCTACGACCTCGACACCTTCCGCCGCCTCGTCTTCGAATCGAGCTTCCTCGACCGCTTCCTCGTGGCGCCGGAGCTCGTGGAGCGGCTGAAGAACGACGACCTTGCGCTGCTCCGGTTCTCCTTCCGCTGGCTCAAGTTCGCCCTTTTCGGCGAGCCGACGCTGGCCGTCCGGGAGGGGAGGCGGCAATGACCGCCCAGCGCCCGAAGCCGATCCTCGTCGTCGGGGCCGGAATCGCCGGCATCACCGCCGCGCTCGAGGCGTCGGAGGCGGGGCGGGACGTGGTGCTGGTGGAGCGGGAGCCGGCCGTGGGGGGCCGGGTTCTCCGGAACCACCACTACTTTCCCAAGCTCTGCCCCCCGTCCTGCGGCATGGAGATCAACATCCGGCGGCTCGAGCGGAGCCCCCGCGTCAGGGTCCTGACGAACTGCGGGGTGACGAAGGCCTCGGCCTCCGACGGCGGCTGGCATGTCACGCTGACCCGCGGCCCGGACTACGTCAGCGACCTCTGCACCGCCTGCGGCGACTGCAGCAAGGTCTGCCCGGCCCGCATCTCCGATCCGTTCAACCTCGGGATGTCCCAGGTGCCGGCGGTGCGCCTCTCCTTTCCGAACGCCTGGCCCCGCCGCTTCGCTCTCGACCGAACGGCCTGTCCCGAAGGCTGCACGGCGTGCGTGGATGCCTGCACGGTCAAGGCCATCGACCTTTCCGCGAAGCAGCGGGAGGAGACGATCGACGTCGGCGCCGTCGTGATCGCGACCGGGTGGAATCCCTATCCGCTGGAGAAGCTTCCCGAGCTGGGGGGCGGGGTCTACCCCGACGTGATCTCCAACGTCCAGATGGAGCGGCTCGCGGCCCCCTCCGGTCCCACCGGCGGGAAGATCCTCCGGCCGTCCGACGGGCAGCCGCCGCGGCAGGTGGCGTTCGTCCAGTGCGCCGGGTCGCGCGACGTGAAGCACCTGCCGTACTGCTCGTCCGTCTGCTGCCTCGCCTCGCTGAAGCAGGCCCTTTACGTGCACGAGCAGCTCCCCGAGACGGAGGTGAGCATCTACTACATCGACCGCCGCACACCGGGACGCAACGAGGAGATGCTCACGAAGGTCGCCGCGACGAGCCGGGTGAAGCTGATCAAGGGGAAGGTCGGCAAGGTGGAGAGAGACGACGGCAAGGGCCTCCGTCTTCGGCTGGAAGACGTGGCGGCCGGGCGTCTCGTCTCGGCGCCGGCCGACCTCGTCGTCCTCGCGACCGGTATGGTTCCCGCCCTCGCCGCTGACGGGTTCCCCTTCCCCATCCGGAAGGACGAGGACGGCTTCTGCCTCGACAGCCCCGAGGCAAGCCTCTCGGTGGCCGGGGTGGCCCGAAGGCCCGAGGACGTCGCCGCGTCGACGCGGGACGCCACCGCGGCCGCCGCCCGGGCGTTCGTGGCGGGAAGGAGGGCGTGATGCAGCGCCCCGGAATCTTCCTCTGCAGCGGCTGCGGAATCGGCGAGGCGATCAAGCTGGAGGGGCTGGCCGCCGCGGCCGAGCTCGGAAACGTTCCCTGCACGATCCATCCGTGTCTCTGCGCCCCGGAAGCCGTCGCCGCGATGCGGGCCGCCGTGGAGAAGGGAGAGCTCGACGGGCTCCTCGTCGGCGCCTGCTCGCCGCGGGCCAAGGTCGCCGAGTTCCGGTTCGATCCCGAGCAGGCTGTGGTGGAGCGGGTGGCCCTCCGGGAGCAAGTGGCCTGGTCGCACCCGGCCGGCGCGGACGACACGCAATTGCTCGCCGAGGACCTCCTGCGGATGGGTCATGCCCGTCTGACGAGAATCGCCCCGCCGAAGCCGGTCGCCGAGACGATCGAACGGACCGTCCTGGTCGTCGGAAGCGGGATCGCCGGTCTTTCGGCCGCCTGGGCCGCCGCCGCGGCCGGCCACCCGGTCGCCGTCGTCGAGTCGCGCGAGCGCCTCGGCGGCCACCTGGCCGATGAGCGGGAGGTCGTGCCGGAGACGCCCCCCTACGACGCGCCGCAGCCGAACCGCGTCTCCGAGCTGGTCGGCAAGGTGGCGGCGCACCCGTCCGTCCGCGTCTTCACGTCGACCCGGATCCACGCCATCACGGGACAGCCGGGCCAGTTCAAGGTGGAGCTGCAGACCCCGGGGGGGGTGGAAGCATTCACGGTCGGCGCCATCGTCCAGGCGACGGGGGCCCGACCCTACGACGCGACGAAGCTCTCCCATCTCGGCTACGGCGTCTCGCCGAACGTCGTCACCTCGCACGAGCTCGAGGCGATGCTGCGGGAAGGGAAGCTCCGGCGCCCCTCCGACGGCAAGCTCCCGGGGCGCGTCGTCTTCGTGCAGTGCGCCGGATCGCGCGATCCGGCCCACTTGTCGTACTGCTCGGCCGACTGCTGCGGGACGACCCTGAAGCAGGTGGCCGTCCTCGGCCGGGACTTCCCCGGCGTCGAATGCGCCGTCGTCTACAAGGACATCCGGACTCCCGGCCCGCTCGAGCGCTTTTTCCGGGCCGTGCAGGACCGGCCGGGGCGCCTCTTCACGCGCGGCGAGGTGGAGAAGGTCGAGGGAAACGGCCGGCTCACCGTCCGGCTGCGCGAGAGCCTCCTTGGCGACGCCTGCGAACTTCAGGCGGACCTCGTCGTCCTGGCGGTCGGAATGGTGCCCAACGCGGCCGACGGCGAGGCGATCCGGGCTCTGCGCGACGCGCAGCGGCGCGCCGAGAAGGGCGAGTCGGAGGTGCAGCGCGAGGAGGCGCGAAAGCTCGCCGCCTCGCTCGCCCACCACGACGGGACCGAGATCCTGAACCTCGGCTACCGCCAGGGACCCGACCTGCCCGTTCTGGGGGGCTCCTTCCCCGACTCCCACTTCATCTGCTTCCCGTACGAGACCCGGAGGACCGGCATCTACGCCGCCGGGGCGCTCCGGGCGCCGATGGATGCCGCCCAGGCGGCCGAGGACGGCTGGGGGGCGGCGATGAAGGCCATCCAGTGCATCGCCGCCGCGGAGCGGGGCGAAGCCGTCCATCCGCGCTCCGGAGACCTCGGACTCCCCGAGTTCTTTCTGCAGAGGTGCACACAGTGCAAGCGCTGCACGGAGGAGTGTCCCTTCGGAACGCTCAACGAGGACGAGAAGGGGACGCCCCAGCTCAACCCGCTCCGGTGCCGCCGCTGCGGCATCTGCATGGGCGCCTGTCCCGAGCGGATCGTCTCGTTCCCCGACTACTCGGTCGACACCGTGTCCAGCATGATCAAGGCGATGAGCGTGCCGGAGGAGTCCGAGGAGAAGCCACGGATCGTCGCCCTCCTCTGCGAGAACGACGCGATCCCCGCCCTCGATGCCGCGGCCGCCCGGCGCAAGAGCTGGAATCCATGGGTGCGGGTCGTGCCGGTCCGCTGCCTCGGCTCGACGAACATCGTCTGGATCGCCGACGCGCTCTCCCGGGGGATCGACGGCGTCATGCTCATCGGCTGCAAGTCCGGGGACGACTACCAATGCCACTATGTGCGCGGCTCCCAGCTCGCCCAGACCCGGCTGACGAACGTGCAGGAGACTCTGACCCGCCTCGCCCTCGAGCCGGAGCGGATCAAGGTCGTGGAGCTCGCCCACGACGAGTTCGACCGCATCCCCGAGGTCCTCGACGCGTTCTCGAAGACGATCGAAGACCTCGGCCCGAACCCGCTGAAGGGGTTCTGAAGGGGGACATCATGTCGAGTCTCCCCGCGATCCTCCCCTCCGCAGAATTCCGGACGGAGCTGGCGCGCCGCGGCGGTGCGACAGCCTCCCGCTGCTACCAGTGCGCCACCTGCTCGGCGGTCTGCGAGCTGGCCCGGGACGATGCGCCGTTCCCTCGCCGACAGATGCTTCTCGCCCAGTGGGGCCTCGAGGCGCAGATTGCGGCCGACCCCGCTGTCTGGCTCTGTCACCAGTGCAACGACTGCACCCAGCGATGCCCCCGCGACGCCCGCCCCGGGGACGTCCTTCAGGCCGTTCGGGCCCTCTCGGTCGAGAAGCTCGCCGTCCCGAAAGCCCTCGGCCGGTTCGTCGGACGGGCCGCCACGACCTGGCCGCTTCTCCTGGCGATACCGATCCTCTTCTGGCTGGCTCTTCTGGCCGGTACCGGCCACCTCACCCTCCCCGCCGAGTTCCACGCCTACGAGCAGGTCGTCCCGCATGCGCTGATCTACGGCGTCTTCTTCCCCGTGGCCGCGTGGGTCGTTCTGGCGAGCTGGGTCAGCGGAAAACGGTTCTGGGCGCTTCTGGGCAGCGGAGAGAAGAGGTCCGGCTCGTTCCTGGGGAGCCTGATGGGCGTCCTCGGCGAGATCTCCACGCACAAGCGCTTCAAGTCGTGCGGCGCCGGCCGCTCACGGTTTCCGAGCCACCTGCTCCTCTTCTGGGGCTTCGTGGGCGCAGCGGTCACGTCCGGCCTCCTGATCGTCGGGATCTACATCCAGAAGCTGCCGATGCCCCTCGCCCTCTCCCACCCGTACAAGATCCTGGGCAACCTCTCGGCGGTCCTCCTGGTCGTCGGCGGCGGATGGCTCGTCGCGAGCCGGCTGGGGAACCGGACCGCGACCGGCAATTCCACGGCCTTCGACACGTACTTCCTCACGGTCGTGGCCCTCGTCATCGTGACCGGGGTCCTGGCCGAGGTGGCCCGCCTCGCCCTGCCTCCGGAGTTCGCCGTCGCCGTCTACATCACCCACCTCGGCGTCGTACTCAATCTCTTCATCACGTTTCCGTACTCCAAGTTCGCCCATCTTCTCTACCGCTCCCTCGCGATGGTGCATCAGCGCATGGTCGAGGCGGCAGAGCCGACCCACCCGTAGAAGGCTCATGGAAAGGAGAACGATTCGATGTCGAAACTCGTACCGCCGCACGGAAGCCGCACGCTGAAGCCGCTTCTTCTGGAAGGCAAGGCGCTCGAGGAGGAAGTCCTCAAGGCGCGCTCCCTCAAGAAGATCCCCATGACGAGCCGGGAGACCTCGGACCTCATCATGATGGGAATCGGCGCCTTCACGCCCCTGACGGGGTTCATGGGCTACGACGACTGGAAGCGCTGCTGCGACTCCTACCAGCTCCCCTCGGCCAAGAACCTCTTCTGGCCCATCCCGATCACTCTTTCGGCCGAGCCATGGGTCGCCGACACCGTGAAGATCGGTGACGAGGTCGCCCTCTGGGACACGGAGACGGACGCCCTCATGGGCACCATGAAGGTGACCGAGAAGTACGTCATCGACAAGGAGCTCGAGTGCAAGCAGGTCTTCCGCACCGTCGACACCAAGCACCCCGGTGTCCAGAAGGTCATGGCGCAGGCCCCCGTCAACCTGGCCGGACCGGTGAAGGTCGTCTCCGAGTCGTACTACCCGGAGATGTTCAAGGGGATCTACCAGCGCCCGGTCGAGGCGCGCAAGGCCTTCGAGGAGCGCGGCTGGACGACGGTGGCAGCGCTGCAGCTCCGGAACCCCATGCACGGATCGCACGCCTATCTCGCCTGGGTTGCCATCGAGGTCTGTGACGGCGTCTACATTCACCAGCTCGTCGGCAAGCTGAAGGAGGGAGACATCCCGGCCGAGGTTCGCGTCCGGGCCATCGACGCCCTCGTCAACAAGTACTTCCGGAAGGAGCGCGTCATCCAGGGAGGCTACCCGATGGAGATGCGCTACGCGGGGCCGAGGGAAGCCCTTCTCCATGCCGTCTTCCGGCAGAACTACGGCTGCTCGCACCTGATCGTTGGGCGGGACCACGCCGGAGTGGGGGACTACTACGGGCCGTTCGACGCCCAGAAGATCTTCTACGAGATCCCCTCCGACGCCCTCGTCCTGAAGCCCCTTCCCCTCGACTGGACCTTCTACTGCTACGAGTGCGGGACGATGGCCTCGATGAAGACCTGTCCCCACGAGAGCAAGGCCGTCATCGACGAGAACGGCCAGTACAAGGGGGGCGCGCGTCTGATGCTCTCCGGCACCCTCCTCCGCAAACTCATGAGCGAGGGGAAGCCGGTCCCATCCGAGTTCTCGAAGCCCGAGGTCATTGCCATCCTGAAGGAGTACTACGACAGCCTCGAGCAGAAGGTGGAGATCAAGCTGCATGGCCACGCCACGGGGGAGGCCAAGAGGTAGCCCCGCGCCGGGCGCCGTTCCTTCGGCCTTCGGCCTTACGCCTTCGGCCCACGGCGGACCCGTGAAGCTCGGGGCGCGCCCGCGCTGCGCCATCCGGATGATGTGGGAGATCAGCCATCTCGGTGGCGAGGAGCGTCCTGTCAGCCTGTCCGCGGTGTCGAAGCGCTGCCACATCCCCCGGAACAGCCTGGCACCTCTCGCCCTCGCCCTCCGGAACCGCGGACTCCTTGAAGGGGTCCGCGGCAGCCGGGGGGGGTACCGTCTGGGGCGGCCGATCAGCCAGATCGGGATCGGACAGATTCTCGAGGCCTCGACGGGCCCCCTCAATATCGTGGACTGCGTGGAGAACCCCGAGACCTGCATCAGCAGCGACTGCTGCGAGTGCCGCCGCACGTACGCCTTCCTGAATCGCCGCATCAAGGAAGTTCTGGACAACGTCACGCTCGGTCAGATTCGGGATCCGGCCTGGCTCTGGTCGAAAGGGACAGGCTGCGAGGCGACCATCGAGCCGATACCGGCTGGCGCGTCCTCCGCCAGGACCAGGTGAGATTCCGGCTCGTCCTCCGGGACGGGCTCGATGCCAGACCGGCGCCTCGGCTGAATTCCGTGAGCGGCGCTAGGCTTGCGTTGAGTTCTTGACCACTGCCAATATATGTAATCTGATCCACATGTATTGCTATGAAATCCAAGTCATATCGACCAAGTAACTTGACAAATATCCTACTTGACAACTAGGAGTGCTGGCACTACGTTGAGCTTGTGAAGCTTGGTACACGCCCCCGTTATGCGCTCCGGATGATGCTCGAGATCGCCCGGCTCGGCGGCCAGGAGAGCCCGGTCAGCCTGGCGACGGTCTCCGCCCGCACGCGGCTCTCTCACGGCTACCTCGAGCAGCTCGCGCTCGGTCTCAGGAACGCCGGCCTGCTTCGCGGAGTCTGCGGAAAGCAGGGGGGCTACCGGCTGGGCCGCCGGCTGGATGAAATCACAGTTGGTCAGATCATCGAAGCGGCGATTGGCCCGGTCAACATCGTGGAGTGTGTCGGCGACCCGCTGTCGTGCCTTCGAAGCGATATCTGCGAGTGCCGGCCGGTCTACGTCCTGATGAACCGGCGCATCGGAGAGGTGCTCCACGGATTCACGCTCGCCCAGATGCTGGACCCCGCGTGGGTCGGCTTGATGAAGAAGGAGACATTACTTTCGGCCGGGGCGCCGGAAGAGCGGCCGACGGGGCGTGGCGCAGGAGGATAGGGCCATGGTGGAGAAGAAGGTCGGGGACAGAGTGATCAGGGTGGTCCGCGGTGACATCACGGACCTGGAGGTGGACGCTTTCGTCTACGACGTAACGGCCGACGGCAAGCTGGGTGCGGGGTACGGGGGGGCGATCGCCACCCGGGGCGGCAAGGTCGTCCAGGACGAGCTCAATTCGATCGGCCCGGTCCCGACGGGCGAGGCGGTGGTGACGACGGCGGGGAAGATGAAGGCAAGATTCATCATCCATCTGAACGGGCCGAAGTTCCACGAGCCGGACACCCGTGGAAAGCTGACGAGAGCGGTGGAGAGCGCCCTGAAGCGAGCCGACGAGAAAGGGCTGGCCACGGTCGCTTTCCCGCCGATCGGAACCGGGCTCTACCAGGTGCCGCTCGATGTCTGCGCGACTGTTCTCTTCGAGACGGTCAAGAGACACCTTGAAGGGACGACCAGCCTCAAAGAGGTTCTCTTCGATGCCAACGACTCGCGTGAGTACAAGCCGCTGGCAGCGGCGCTGGAAGGAGGACGGTAATGCCGCTCCATCAGCCTTCCGGCTGGCTGCACACTGTCGAGATCATCCACTGGATCGCTCTCGTCGTGATGGCGGTCGTTTACACCCTTCGCATCCGCTGGCTCCTCTCATTCCGTGCGACACGCGACCGCCAGTTGGCGAGCGATCCGGCGCGGACCAATGCGCACCGGGGAGCCGTCTATTCGCTGGCCAACGTGATGATGCCGTGGGCCATGGAGAGCACGCGGCGGGGATTCGCCTTTTACCTCACATTCGTCCTCTTCCATCTCGGCGTCGTCGCGGGGATCTCCCTGGCGTTTCTGTCGACTCTCTCCCGACCGGTCCTGCAGAGACCGGCGGTCGCGACCGCGACTCTCGGCCTCCTCTCGGCCGCCTTCCTGATCGGCCTCTACCGGGTCTCCCGCCGGCTGCTGCGACCGGTGATGCGCCTGATCTCGACGCCGGACGACTACTTCTCGGTCTCTCTTCTGACCGTCTGGTTCCTGATCGGAGTCTTCGCGGAGTTGAACGTCCTCGGCCGGGTCGAGGGGGACGGGGTGATGATGGCGTACCTTCTCCTCACCAGCTTCTTCCTTCTCTACGTCCCGTTCTCGAAGATTTCCCATTACCTCTACTACCCGTTCACCCGCATCTGGCTCGGCCGGACCCTGGGGCACCGCGGGGTCATGCCCCTGGTGAGGGGATGAGGAGGCCGCCATGAGCCAGAGCCAGAGCCAGAGCAGCTACCGAATCCCGGTCATGCGGGAGCTTCTGGCCAAGAAGCTGACCCGCCCGGTCGTCGGTTCCCTCGTCGGGTGCGTCCACTGCGGAATGTGCAACGCGGCGTGCCACTACGTCCTGACCCATCCCGACGATCCGAAGATGACTCCGTCCTTCAAGGCCGACCAGCTCCGGAAGCTGTTCAAGTACAACTACGACTGGACGGGGAAGGTCTTCCCCTGGTGGGTCGGAGCGAAGGAGCCTCTCACCGACGCCGACCTCGACGTCCTGAAGGACATCGCCTTCGGCACCTGCACGAACTGCCGCCGCTGCACCCTGAACTGCCCGATGGGGGTCGACACGGCCGTCCTCAACCGGATCATGCGCGGTCTCCTCTCCGCCGTCGGCGTCATGCCCGAGGGGGTCCGGGTCGTCTCCAAGGACCAGTGGGAGATCGGAAACCAGATGGGCGTCCTCAAGGAGGACTACCTGGAGACCCTCGATTGGATGTCGGACGAGCTTGCGAGCGAGGTCGGCGACGAGAGCGCCCGGATCCCGGTCGACAAGAGAGACTGCGAGGTCCTTTACACGATAAATCCCCGCGAGGCCAAGTACGACCCGCGGACGATCGCGGCGGCGGCCAAGATCTTCTGGGCTGCCGCCGAGAGCTGGACCATGCCCTCGGAAGGGTGGGACCAGACCAACTTCGGCCTCTTCTCCGGCGACGACCAGCTCGGCGGAGCCGCCGCCCGGCGCGTCTTCGAGAAGCTGAAGGAGCTGAGCGCCCGGCGCATCGTCATCTCGGAGTGCGGTCACGGCTACCGCTCCACGCGCTGCGAGGGCCCGAACTGGGCCGGAATCGACCAGGACTTCGAGATGGAGAGCTCCATCTTCACGATGCTTCGCTACGTCAGGGAGGGGCGGATCGTGGTCGACCCGGCGAAGCTCGGCCGGCGCGTCACCTATCACGATTCCTGCAATCTGGCCCGCTCCTGCGGCATCACGGAGGAACCTCGCGAGCTGCTGAGGGCGGTGGCGACCGACTTCGTGGAGATGATCCCAAACCGCGCCGAGAACTTCTGCTGCACCGGCGGCGGCGGCGCGATGTCGATGTCGGAGTACACGCCGAGGCGCCTGAAGTCGGCTCGGATCAAGGCCGACCAGATCGCGGCCACCGGCGCGACGATCGTCGTGACCTCCTGCCACAACTGCGTCGACGGGCTCAACGACCTGATCAAACACTACAAGCTCGGATGCGAGGTCAAGCAGCTCGTCGACCTGGTCGCTGACGCCCTCGTCATCGAGGAGTGTGCGGTGAAGAAGAAGCCGAAAGGGGTGGTCGAGATGCCGAAGCCCGCATTTCCCCTGAAGGGGCGGCGGATCCTCGTCGTGGACGACGAGGCCGACATTCGGCTCTTCCTCAGGACTGTCCTCGAGGACGCCGGCGCCGAAGTCTATGAGGCCGCCGACGGCAACCAGGCCATCGCCGAGGCGCGCCGACGGAAACCCGACCTGATCACCCTCGACCTTTCGATGGAGCAGAAGGACGGGATCGAGACGTTCGCCGAGCTCCGCTCCGACAACGAGCTGGCAGGCATCCCCGTCTGCGTCGTCACAGGTCATCCCGAGTTCCGGGAGGTCATCTACTCCCGGGCGGTGCCGCCTCCCGACGGATACATGGACAAACCGATCAAGGAGGAGGAGCTCGTCGAGAACATCTGGCGCATCCTCGGGCTCCACAACCACAAGACCCATGCCTGAAGAGCGGTACCGGCAGTACTTCGAGGAGATGCCGTGCTACGTCTCGGTGCACGACCGGAACCTCCGGATCGTGGAGGCCAACCGCCGTTTTCGCGAGGACTTCGGCGAGCGGGTCGGAGAGTTCTGCTATCGGGCTTACAAGAAACGTGAGGAGGTCTGCGACGATTGCCCCGTTCTGAGAACCTTCCAAGAGGGGTGTGGCCAGATCAGCGAGCAGACACTCATCCCGACGACCGGCCAGCCGGTCCCCGTCCGCGTCCGGACGACGCCGGTCCTCGACGAGAGCGGCGCGATCGTGGGCGTCATGGAGATGCACACCGATCTTCGCCGTTTCAAGTTCCTGGAGGCGCGCTTCCAGCAGACCCAGGCGCGGCTGGCCCAGCTCTTCGAGGAGGTGCCCTGCTTCATCTCGGTCCAGGGGCGGGACCGGATCATCCAGACGGCCAACCGGAAGTTCCGTGAGACCTTCGGCGAGGGGGTCGGGGAGGCGTGCTGGCGGGTCTACAAGCACCGCGAGGAGCCATGCCTGATCTGCAAGGCCCAGCGGACCTTCGACGACGGGGTGCCGCAGGAGCACGAAGAGGTCGTGATCACCGCGGCCGGCCGGCCGATTCACGTCCTCTGTACGACGGCTCCGGTCCACAACGCGGCCGGCGAGGTCGACTCGATCATCGAGATGTCGACCGACATCACGCCTCTCCGGGAGCTCCAGTCGCAGCTCACCTCGATCGGCCTCCTCGTCGGGTCGATCTCGCACGGAATCAAGGGGCTCCTGACCGGCCTCGACGGGGGGATGTACCTGGTCAACTCGGGGTTCGAGAAAGGCCGGCCCGAGCGGGTGAAGCAGGGCTGGGAGATGGTTCAGCGGAACGTCGAGCGGATCCGGTCGATGGTGCTCGACATCCTCTACTACGCCAAGGATCGCGAGCTGGAGGTCAAGCCGATCGAGGTCGCGAAGCTGGCGGGTGAGATCGTCGAGTCGATGCAGCAGCGCGCCACCGACCTCGACATTACGCTCACCCTGGAAGTCGAGCCGGACGTGGGGCTGCTCCCCGGCGATGCCAAGGCCGTCAGGGCGCTCTTCGTCAACATCCTCGAGAACTCGCTGGACGCCTGCCGGGCCGACACGGCGAAGGCGCCTCACCGTGTCGGGTTCAAGGTGAGGTGCTCGCCTCCCTGGATGCTCTTCGAAATCGAGGACAACGGGATCGGCATGGATCGCGAAACGCGCGAGAAGCTCTTTTCGCTCTTCTTCTCCTCGAAGGGGATCAGCGGGACCGGGCTCGGCCTCTTCATCTCCAACAAGATCGCCAACAAGCATGGCGGTGGGATCGAGGTCGACTCGGAGCCGGGGCGCGGCAGCCGATTCGTCGTTCGCCTGCCGCTCACGGCTCGTCCCTCGACGTCACCTTGCGAGACGGAGGCGTCGGCAGGGAGGGCCTGAGGAGACGGCGATGGCCGCAAGGTGCGTTCTCATCGTTGACGACGATCCCGATACGGTGGCCTATGTCTCCTCTCTCCTCGAGGACCAGGACTACTGGACCCGATCCGCTTCCGACGCTGCTCAGGCCTTGCGGGCCCTCGACGGCTTTCGGCCCGACGCGATCCTCGTCGACGTCCTGATGCCGGGAAGGTCGGGGCTGGATCTTGTCGTCACGCTGCGCAGCGACCCGCGCTACCGGAACATCCCGCTCGTGGTCGTCACGGGCATGGATCAGATCCTCGAGCACGACTGCCAGTCCTACCTGATGTCGCTCCGCGGCGTCAGCGGTCCCGACGCCGTACTTGGCAAGCCCATAGACCCGAAGGCACTACTTGCCGTCCTGGCCTACGTCTGTGGCGGCCTGCCGGTGACAGCGTAGGGACAGAGCGGGGACCCGGTCGGAAAAGGCCGGACGGCCGGACCTGCCGGTTGGAACACGGACGTCACCAGAACGTAACGGACGGACGTCCCCGGTGGCATACAGGTGGCGCGCGGACTCGGCGAGAACCCTAAATTCTGCCGGGCCATGAATGGCGAGCCGAGGATCGGGGCGGCATCGCCTTTGCCTTCACGCATTGGGCGCCGCTGAAGGGTCTGCCGGAGGCAACATGAAAGAGCGAAGTGTAGTTGTCATCGACGACGAGCCCGACGTCACCGCCTACCTCGGCACGCTGCTCGCGGACCACGGCTGGAGGGTCCGCGCCGCTAACGGGGTCGATCAGGCGCTCAGGCTCTTGGCCGAGGAGCGGCCGGACGCCGTGCTTCTCGACCTGATGATGCCGGAGCGGGGGGGTCTCACCGCCCTCGTCGCCATCCGGAAGGATCCCGCCCTCGCGGGCCTCCCGGTCGTCATTGTCAGCGGGATTCAGGAGAAGCTGACGTCCGACTATCACGCCTTCCTCGACCGGGCCAAGCGCTTCAAAGCCGAGGCTTTCCTCGACAAGCCCATCGATCCCGTGGTGCTTCTCCGCACCCTCGACGAGCTGGTCGTCGCACCCGTGTGAGCCGGACCTCCGCGCATCCGCTGCGCTTCGCTCGGGCCGCGACACCGAACGGACGGGACACCGATGCCGATCGTCTTCATCTGTAGCGTCCCATTCGGGGGGGGAGAGCGGCTGGCCCAGAGCCTCGCCGCGAAGCTCGGCTACGCCTACCTGAGCCGCGAGGACGTCGTGGCGAAGGCCAACGAATGCGGCATCCCCGTCGGCAAGCTCGAGGTGGCGATGGTCAAGAAGCCGGCGGTGCGGGAGCGACTCGCCCGGCTCAAGCAGCGGTACCTCGCGGTGGCCACGGACACGATCTGCGAGAAGGCGGCCCAGGGGGATCTCGTCTACTACGGGCGGGCCGGCCATTTCCTTCTTCCGGGCGTGTCGCACGTCCTCCGCGTCCGGGTGATCCCGGAGCACGGTCAGCGCCTCGACGCGGTCGTTTCGCGGACGAAGCTCTCGCGGGAGAAGGCGGAGGTCTTTCTCTCCGAGATCGACGACGACATCCGGGCCTGGGTCCACTTCGTCCACGGCGCCGACATGGACGACCTCAGGAAATACGACTTCGTCGTCAACCTCGAGAATGTGAGCCTCGAGAACGCAGCCACCGCGCTCTGCGGCATCGTCGACCTCCCGGACTTCAAGCCGACGCCGGCGAGCCGACGGGCGATGGAGGAGCTTCTGCTCCAGGCCCGCGCCCGGATCCGGCTCGCCCTCGACGAGCGGACGGCCGAGGCCGATCTGACGGTGCGGTCGAGCGAGGGTGTGGTGACGATCACGTACATGCCCCGGCAGGCTTCCCTCGCGCCGCTGATCCCCGGGGTTCTCGAGGGACTGCCCGGCTGTCGGGAGGTCCGTTGCACGGTCGCCAGCACGAACATCCTCTGGATCCAGGAGGAATTTCGCCCCGACTCCGGGACGCTGACCCAGATCAACGAGCTGGCCCGACGGTGGGGAGCGGCCGTAGAGCTGATCCGCTACCGCCCTGAGGGGGGCGGCGAGGCGCCCCTCGCCCGGCCGGCCACCGGGCTTCGCGTGACGCCCGCCGACGGCGGTGTGGAGGAGGACGTCGTCGAGAAGGTCTCACCGGCCGAGCGCGCCTTCCGCGAGACGCTGGAGCGGCTCGTCCACGACGGACGCTCCGGCGGCGGCCAGACCGTCGCCGGAGGCCCCGACCGGCTTCTCGCAGCCGTGCATCCCGACATCAGCTACAGCCTCGTGGTCCTCGGCGATGTCTTCCTCGACAAGCCGGCCGCGGCCAGGACACGCATGGGGCGCGATCTCGCCAACTTCCTTGCCGGCAAACTGAGGTCGCCGGTCATCGGGACCGGCGAGCTTTCCGCGAAGCTGCGCTTCGGCGCCGGCCAGATCGCCAAGGTCGCGGCCGCGCTCCTCGTGGTGGTCGTCGTCTACGTGCTCGTCTTCCGGAATCAGGGACCGCTCCTCGACCTGCTCGGCGGCCCCTCCCACAAGGCGCGGCCCTGGGTGGCGCCCGTTCTCGTCGCCCTGATCGCGCCGCTCGTCGCCGGGTTGTATGGTCTCGTCGCCTCGACGCTCCTGAGGCTCATCCGGCTGGAGTAGATGAGATGCCTCCGATCTTCGGCGATGTCTTCGTGCCGATCACGTGGACGACCGCGATCCTGGTCGTCCTTCTCGGCTTCATCGGCGGCGTTCTGTCCGGCTTCATCGGCAGCGGGGGAGCCTTCTTCATGACGCCGGGGATGATGAACCTCGGCGTCTCGGGCGTCGTCGCGGTCGGGAGCAACATCACCCACAAGTTCGGCAAGGCTCTCGTCGGGGCGCGGAAGCATGCCCAGATGGGGAACGTGGACAAACGGCTCGCCATGTACCTGCTCGTCACCGCCCTGATCGGAATCCGGCTGGCTGTCTGGATCAACAGCCTGCTGTTCGCAGAGGGCGGGAGCCACGGCACCGCCAGGAGCGCCGGGTCGGATTTGTACATCAGCGCGATCTTCATCTGCGTCCTGACGTTCGTCGCGATCTCGATGCTCCGTGACGCCCTGCGGCCGGCCTCCGAGGGGCAGGGGCCCTCCCGCGCCATCACGGACTTCCTCGCCCGCCTCAACCTGAAGCCGATCATCAAGTTCCCGGTCTCGGACGTGGAGCTCTCGCTCTGGGTCCTCCTCCCGGTCGGCCTCGCCACCGGGTACCTGGCCGGGACCATCGGCGTGGGGGGATTCGTCGGCGTGCCGGCGATGATCTACATCTTCGGCATCCCGACCGCCGTGGCGGCTGGAACGGAGCTCTACCTCGCGATCTTCATGGGCGCGTTCGGCGCGCTCAACTACGCCTTCGAGGGGTACGTCGACCTGAGGATGACCTGCCTCCTCTTCCTGGGCTCCCTCGTCGGTGTCTACATCGGCGTCTACGGCGTGAAGGTCCTGAGCGAGAGGGTCATCCGGCTCTCGACGGGTTTCATCATCCTTCTCTGTGTCATTTCCCGCGCGATCGCCGTCCCCGTCTACCTCCGGCAGCTCGGCTGGGTCGCCTTCGATCCGGCCTGGGACCGGTGGCTCAACGGAGGCTCGACGGTCATGCTTTTCGCCGCCGGCATCGGGGGTGCCGGGATGATCCTCGTCAAAGTCGCCAAAGCCCACATCGAGCGGCAGCGGATCCACACGACCCTCCTCGTCCGCCGGCCGGTGGAGGGCTAGGAGGTCCGGCCATGGAGAGACGACTTCAGGTCCTCGTCCTGGACGACGAGCCGATCGTCGGCAAGCGGCTGCAGCCGGCGCTCGCCAAGGTCGGCTGCGACGTCGAGGTGTTCGACGCTCCGCGGCCCGCCCTGGAGCGGATCGCGGCGAAGCGGTTCGACGTCGTCGTGACCGACATCCGGATGGAAGAGATCGACGGGATCGAGGTCCTCGAGAAGGTCCTGGCGCGCTGGCCGGAGACCCGGGTCATCATGATCACCGGCTACGCGACGGTCGAGGTGGCGCGCGAGGCGATGGCCAAGGGGGCCTTCGACTTCATCGCCAAGCCGTTCAAACCGCAGGAGCTTCGTGACGTCATCTCCAGGGCGGCCGAGGCCCTCGGCTTCGCCGGCGTCGCCGGGGCGGTCGTGACCGAATCCCCGTAGAGGGGCCTCGTGCAGGAGGAGAAAGGGCAGGACGCCGCGACGGCCCGCGACACGTCGAGCGTCGAGCAGGCGTTCCTCGGCCGGCCGAGCTTCGGGATCCGGGCCCGGCTGATCCTCAGCTTCCTCTCCTTCGTCGTCTTCGCGGTCGCCGTGACGATCGGGGCCTGGATCCTGCTCGGCCGTCTCGAGAGACGTCTCCGCTTTCTGGAGGCCGCCGACCGCTACACGATGGAGATCCAGCAGACACGGCGGTACGAGAAGAACTACTTCCTTTACGGCACCGGACTCTCGGACGTGCAGGACCACCTGAAGGACGCCCGGCGCCTCCTGGAGGCCGCGGGCCCGGACGCCGAAAGGGTCCTGACCCGAAGCGAGCTGACGCGAATGCGGGCCCATCTGGACCGCTACGAGTCGCTGATCGCCCGCCTCCTCGTCATTCAGGCGGGACAGGTTTCCGAGGTCCCGGACGAGAAGGCGGCCATCGAAACGGAGCTGAGGGACCACGGCTCACAGATGGTCTCCTTCGCCCTCGAGCTGGCCGACAAAGAGCGGAGCAGCGTCAACGCCACCCTCGAACTCTTCAAGCGGCTCCCGGTGGCCTTCCTCGCCTTCCTCCTCGTCTTCTCGGTCTTCGTGGCCAACTTTCTCGCTCGCCAGATCGTCGGGCCTCTCTCCCGTCTCGGAGCCGCCACGCACAGGATCGCCAGCGGCGACTTCACGCCCCTCACCCCGCGGCGGTGGTACCGCGACGAGTTCTCCAACTTCGCCCTCGCCCTCAACACGATGATGCGCGAGCTGGCCCACCGGCAGGATGTGCTCGTCCAGTCGCACAAGCTCTCCGCCATCGGGACGCTGACGTCCGGCGTGGCCCACGAGCTGAACAACCCGATCAACAACATCACGCTCACGGCCGAGATGCTCAAGGAAGACTACGCGGCGCTCGGCGACGGGGAGCGGCTGGAGATGGTCCATGACCTCGTCGAGCAGGCCGCGCGGGCGCAGCGGATCGTCCGCAACCTCCTGGACTTCGCCCGGGAGGGAGAGATCAAGACCGAGAAGCTCGACCTCGCGGAGGTGCTGCGGGGGGCCACCGGTCTCGCGGCGAACCAGATCCGCCTGTCGGGAGCCCGGATCACGCTCGACGTGGTTCCCAACCTTCCTGCGATCCACGGCGACCGGCAGTCACTGATCCAGGTCTTCGTCAACCTGCTGCTCAATGCCCTCGACGCCGTGGGAAAAGGGGGGCGGGTCCGGATCACCACCGGGAGCCGGCACGAGCCGGGCTGGGTCGAGGTGACGGTGACGGACGACGGGCCGGGGATCCCGGCCCATGCCCTGCCATACATCTTCGATCCGTTCTTCACGACCAAGCCGCGGGGAAAGGGAACGGGCCTCGGCCTCTCCGTGAGCCTCGGCATCGTCCGCCAGCACGGAGGCGACATCCGGGTCCGGAGCGAGCCGGGGAGGGGGACGGAGGTGACCGTTCTCCTTCCGGCAGCGATGATTCCGGGGCTGCCGGGGGACGAGCCGCTCCCCGCTACGTCCGCCGTGACGACTTCGAGACCAGCTTGACGAGGTCCTTCATCCGGAACGGCTTCGGGATGAAGTGAACGGCGCCGAGAGCGTCGGCCTCGTGGCTCGTCTCGATGGTGGCGTAGCCGGTGATCACGATGACCTGCGTCTCGGGAGCGTGCTCCTTGACGAACCGGAGGACGTCCATCCCGCTCGGCCCCCGCATCTTCACGTCCGTCACCAGCACGGAGAAGCTCTTTTCCTTGAGCCTCTCGAGGGCGGCGGTCGAGTCGGTGAAGACCTCCACCTTGAAGCCGTCCTTCTCGAGAGCCGGCCGGAGGCGGTCTCCGACGATGGGCTCGTCGTCCAGGACCATGACATCCCTGCTCTCTGGCATCACTCCCCCTCGCCGCTCGGGGCGGGATTATCCCTCCCGGCCTCGGGCAGACAAACGTGGACCACGGTCCCCTTGTGGGGCTCGCTCGTCACCTGGATGTCGCCCCCGAATTTCCTGACGATGCCGAGGCTGACGGAGAGGCCGAGGCCCGTCCCCTTGCCGGGCTCCTTGGTCGTGAAGAAGGGATCGAAGATGTGGGGCATCGTCTCGGGCGGGATGCCGATCCCGTCGTCCCGCACCTCGACGCAGACCCTTCCCTCCTCTCGATGCCCGGCGCTGACGTGAAGCCGGCCCCCTCCGGGCATCGCCTGGATGGCGTTGAGGAGGAGGTTGAGCAGGACCTGCCGCAGCTGATTGGCCGCTCCCCGGACGCGGGGAAGGCCGGCCGGAAGCTCGGAGGTGAAGGAAACGTTGGAAAGCGCCATCTCGTTCTGGGCGAGGCGGACCGTCGACTGGATGACCTCCACGAGGTCGAGGGGGACCATCTCTGGCTTCTCCTGCCGTGTGAAGTCGAGGAGGCTCTTGACGATCTCGCCGGCCCGCTCCGTCTCGAAGTAGATGTCCTCGAGAAGGCGCCATTTCTCGTCATCGCCGAGCCGGGGCAGGTCCTCCATGAGCGCCTCGGTCGTGATGGCGATGTTGTTCAGGGGGTTGTTCAGCTCGTGGGCGATGCCGGACGTGAGGGTTCCCACCGCCGCCAGCTTGGCCGCCTTCACGCCCCGATCGAGGTGCGCCCGGAGCTCGGCCATCATCTCGTTGACGGCCAGGGCGAGGTCCGTGAACTCGTCCCGGTACGTTCGCGCCGGGGAGATGAGCGAGAAGTCGCCGGCCGCGATCCGGCTGGTGTAGCCCTTGAACCTCCGGATCGGACCGTCGAGCGCACGGGTGGTGGAGTAGATGATGGCCCCGAAGAGGGCCACGAGGAGGCCGATCAGGAGGAGAGGGGCGGACTCGGCGAGCGCGAGCGTTCGCATCGCCGAGGCGCGCTCGTCGGCGACGACGACGTCGAGGAGCCGGGCGACCTCCAGCTCCTTCTCCCGGGCGATGGCTCCCCGGGACGGGATCAGACCCGTCCCCGGGCCGCTTCGCTCTGCCAGAGCCTGATTGGCCTCGAGGAGCCCCTGATAGGTCTCGAGGCGGCCCAGAAGCGTCCGGAAGCGCGGAGCTTCGGCGGCCGGGACGGTGCGGGCGGCCTGCCGGAAGAGCGCGGTGGCTGCGCTCACGTCGTGGAGCACCTGGCGGCTCTGGGCCACGGTGAGGGCCCCCTCGCTCTCCAGAGCCCGCGCCCGGAGGATGCTCGCGCTCAGCTCTTCGGTCGCCCCCAGCAGCCCGAGCCGGTCCCGGACCCGGCCGAGCATGCTCATGACTGCGATCGAGAAGGCGCAGCAGAGTCCGAGGCAGAGCGCGAGCCGCGTGACGAGCCGCATCCGGATGCTGAAGCGGGGACGGGAGAGGAGGGCGTGCTGCGCGTCGCGGAGCTGGCCCGCGAGCCGGGCCCCCAGACGGTCCGGACCCGGCCCGCCCCCGGCCGGGATCATCTCGCCCGCGGAGGCGATGCTCGCCATCACGTCGTCGCGGCTCAGCCCGCCTCCAGATCGCTCAGGCCCTTGTCGGACCGGAGACGATCCCCGAGTTCCACGACCTTGCGGTGGCTCTTGAGGTAGCCCGTCACCCCCACAGAGAGGAGGACCAGTGCGACGAAGACGAGCGCCGCGTCGAAGAGGCTCCACCACGAGACCCCGAAGTAGCGGAAGAGGACGATGCCGAAGGTCAGCAGCGCGAGACCGGTCCTGAGAAGGGCGAGGTACGTCCTTTCCCGGGCCATCTCGGTCCTCTGAGTCGAGAGCCGCGTACGCGACGCCGCCCGGTCCGTGCGGACCGTGGCGAGCACGTTCCGCTCGGCCGCGAGGTCCGTTCGCCGCACGGAGTAGCCGGTCCGCTCTTCGGCGAGGCGGTTCCGGTCCCGGGCGAGGTCGGTGCGCGTGGAGGAGAGCGCCGTCCGCTCGTGCGCCATCCCCGTCCGCTGCCGGGCGAGCCCCGTCCGCTCTTCGGCGAGCCCCGTCCGGGACTGCGCCAGGCCCGTCCGCCCCTCGGCCAGCGAGGTGCGGCGGCGCGCCATCTCGGTCCGCGCGACCGCCAGGTCCGTCCGCTGGCCCGCGAGGCTCGTCCGCTCGCGGCCGAGGTCGGTGCGGATGCCCGCGAGCTCGGTGCTCCGGGTGGAGAGGCGCGTCTGCTCGCGGGTCAGGGCGGTCCTCTCCTGGGCCATCGATGTCTGGCGTTCCGTGAGACCCGTCGTGCTCGACGTGAAGCCGAGGAGCTTCACGCCGGTCTCGCTCGAGACCCGGAGAAGCTCGTTTCGGGCGGCTGCGAGCCGGACGAGCGATTCCTCGGCCTCGGCAGCGCGGGAGAGAAACTCCTCGACCGTCTCGGTGAATGCGTGGCCACTGGTGTCTGTCGTCATCGGCATGGGTGGTCTCCCGGCCTTCGCTGGCGCTCCGTCATCCGTCGAAACTCGACACGCATCCTGGTTGGTACTCGACGGCCTCGACGCCGCTGACGCCCCGGGCGACCTCGAGAACGTCGGAGAGCTGGCGCTCCTCGAGGAAGGGGCCTTCGAGAAGAACGCTTCGGTCGCGGGCCCGTGCTCCGATCTCCCAGGCATGCGTCCGGCGGTCGCTCACGAGCGCCGCCTCGACGCTCGCCGAGAGGAAGAGCTCCTCCAGCGCCTTCCCGGCCTCCGGCCCTCTCTGGAAGTCCTTCTCGGCGAGGCCGGCCATGACCATGCTGCAGATCGTGTCGATCGACATCCTGTCGAGGAAGAAGCAGACGTCGTAGAGGTCGGGGTCCCTGATGTCGTGCCCGTACATGAAGCGGCCCCAGCGGACCCGCTGCTCGTCCTCCCGAAGAATGTGTTCCCGTGCCTCGCTCTCCGGCAGGCCGAGCCGGCTGATCGCGTACCGGACTCTCAGGGCCATCGGGGCGTTGATCCGGACCCTCAGGCAGCACGGGAGATTCGGCACGAGGAGGTGGCTCGCGTAGCCGGCGTAGACGACCTTATCCTCCCGGATGAAGCCGAGCAGGGCGCGTCGCATCAGGACGAGATAGGGGCGGCGGAGCTGGCCGAACTGGTCGTAGGCTCGGGTGGCCCGGTCGAGGCTCGCCCGGACCTTCTTCGCGTACTCGCCCTGCGCATCGACGACCTCGATCAGGTCCTCGCGGCGCACATATCGCAGCGACAGGCGCTCCGCGAGGCAGTGAGCCAGCGCCTCGCCGCCCGACATGGTGCCGCGAGAGATGAGAACAACCGGCATGCGGCCCCCAGACCCGGCGGAGAGGGCAGCAAGGTCGCTGCCAGATGCCTCGAGGAGCGGAAAACCTTCAGAAGGAATAACGCGACGGGCAGACCAAGGCAGACCGGCCTTGCGGAGCCGTAACGCCCGGAGGAACTTGTCACCCCTGCGTAACGGCCTCCCTCGCGGAGGTCCCGTGATCCGTGAGCTACGATCGAGCGTCCTGATCGGAGCACCGCGCGTCTCTTTGCGCCGGGGAGGCTGACCGATGTCGTGGCTGGGCCGTATCCTTCGGCCGGCGGGTGGGAGAGAGGATCTCCTTCTCCTCAAGCTCCGCGCAACGCGCTTCCGTCAACTCCTTCGAAGCTATGGCGCTTTCCTCGCGCTTCTTGAGGACGCGGCGGAGAAGCAGGGAGGCAGCTTCATACTGGACCGGCAGTACATCGTCTCCCTTGCGGAGCAGGTGGCGGAGATCGCCGACGGGATGTCCTTCGACCTCAACGTTCTCGCCTCGCAGCGGAATCTGGCGATCTACGAACGGGCCGAGCAGCTTCGGGCCGAGCTCCGGAGCCTTCTCGTCGAGAAAGGCGCGGGATCGCAGGCGAGGCCGGGGGGAGAGGTCTCACCTGCGGTCAGCCCCGCGAGGCTCGCGGCCGCCCTGTCGCGCTCGCGGGTCGTCTGCCGCGAACGGGGTCAGGTGGCCTGCCGGGGCGTCGCCGCCGGCGTCGTTCGCAATCTCGGAGACGGACCGCTCCGGGAGCCCCTTCAAGCGGGGTGTGTGCTGGTGGCGGGGGATCTGCCGTCCGGGCACGGCGCGCTGGAAGCCATGGGGCGGGCCGCGGCTCTTCTCCTCGACCGGGGAGGGGTGGCGGCTCCGGCCGCGCGCCGGGCGCGGGAGCTGCGCATCCCTGCCATCGTGGGGCTCGGCGACGCGACCCGGTTTCTGCGCGACGGGAGAGAGGTGACGGTCGACGCCGACGAGACCGTGGTCTACGAGGGGCGCATCGGCGAGCTTCTGGACTACGACGTCTCGACGCGCGCCGCTTCGGGCGAAGAGCCCGAGTACGCCCTGCTCCGGTCCGTGCGGCAGGCCGCCTTTTCCCTCACCCTTCCTGCAGACCGCGCCCTGCCGGCCATCGGCGACTGCCGGACCTTCCACGATCTCGTCCACCTCGCCCAGAGCTTCGCGGGCGATGCGATGGCCGCGCTCCTCACGAGCCGATGCGGCGATGCGGGGACCGGTCTCCGTCTCGCCGGGGCGCCCTCGTGCAGCGTTCACGTCGTCCACCTCGGGCGCTCGCAAGGTCACGGCTCGCGGGGAGGAATGCAGCCGGAGGAGCCCTCATCGCGTCCCCTCGGCGCTCTTCTCCAGGGGCTGACGAGCCCGGAAGGCCAGGGGGGCGAGGCCTTCCAGCAGCCGCCCTGCGCCGTCGAGGCCGTCGCCACCGAGGAGCACGCCCTCGCCGCGATGCCCCTCCTGGACGGCTTCGACCTGCTCGATGCCACGGCCTCCGACGCAGCGGAAGGCAACAGCGTCTATTGCCGCTTCTCGCCGCGCGGCGAGGGTGACCCCGAGGGGGCGCGTGGAGAGCTCGCCGCCCGTCTCCTGGAGCCCCTCGGATTCGTCGTGTCGCGGACGGGGCGTGACGTGACCGGGTGGCTCCGCGGCCTGCCGGGGCCGGAGATAGAGGACCGGGTCCGCGCCGTGGGCCGGCTTCGCGCCCGCCTCGCCGGGCCCGACCTCACCGGTGGAGGACGCCCTGCCACCGGTCCTGATGCGGACGCATTCCGCGGGACCGGCTGATGAGCGGGCCCCTCCGCGCCCTGATCGTGGACGACGAGCCGATCGTCGGCAGGAGGCTCAAACCCGTTCTCGAGAAGCTCGGCTTCGAGGTGGAGACGTTCGAAGACTCCGCTCTCGCGCTCGCCCGCTTCCTCGAGGCCGGCTTCGACATCGTCGTGAGCGACATCAGGATGAAAGGGATCGACGGCATGACCCTCCTGAAGCGGGTGCGCGCCAAATCGCGCGCCTCGAAGGTCATCTTGATCACCGGCTACCCGTCGCCGGAGGTGGCGGCCGAGGCGATGGCGCTCGGCGCCTTCGAGGTCCTCTCGAAGCCTCTCCGGACCGACCGCCTGCGCGAGGTCGTCCAGCATGCAGCCGCCTCCCTCCGCGAGGAAAGAGACGAGCGTGCCTGAAAGCGCGCTTCCGCCCCCAGACGATCCCCTCAGGCACCGGTACCGGATCCTCCGGCGCCTGCTCGCGGCGAACAGCGAGATGCTCGAGCAGATGGCCGACCTCGAGGCGGACCTGGCCCACTACGACCCGGGAGAGCCTGTCGTCGTCCATCCGGTGCTCCGTCTCCTGGACGGATCGCTCCTCCTCGCCGAGAACCTGAACCTTCTGACCGGGGCCTCCCACCGCTCTCTCTACGCCGCCCACGCAGAGATCGAAGGGGCCGTGCGCTCCACGCTCCGCTCGTTTCCCGCGCCTTCGGCGTTGCCGCTCACCCTGCCGCTCGCCGAGGCCGGGCCGGCCAGAATCCGGGAGGTCGGGGGAAAGGCGGCCGGACTCGGGCCACTCCTCGCGGTGTTTCCGGGCGCCGTCCCTCCCGGATTCGTCGTCACGACGGCTGCGTACCGTCTTTTCCTCTCCGAGAACCGCCTCAACGAGCCGATCCGAAAGCTCTTCAGGGACCTGAGCCTGATCACGGGGCGGCGGCTCTTTCAGGAGCGGACGCGGGAGATCCGGGCGCTGATCGAGGGAAGCCCGGTGCCGGGCCGCGTGCTCGAGGCCCTCGCTCTCGGGGTTCGCCTGTTCGGGGAGGGCCCGCCGGAGCGCCTCGCCGTCCGCTCCAGCGCCGTCGGCGAAGACGGCCTGATGAGCTTCGCCGGGCAGTTCGAGACCGTTCTCGGCGTCCCGCCCGAGGCTCTCGCGCCTGCGTACCGGATCGTCCTGGCCAGCCGTTTCGGCGATCACGCCGTCCTCTACCGCCTGGTGGGAGGGTTCACGGAAGCCGAGACGCCGATGGCCGTCCTCGTGATGCCGATGCTGGAGGCGCGCGCGGCCGGCGTGCTCTACACACGCGACCCGCGCAACGAGACCGCGGACCGGATGCTCATCGACGCCGTAGCCGGGCTCGCTGACGCCATGGTGCGCGGCGAAACGGCGGCATGGACCCTCCTCGCCCGGCGGAGCCGCCCCGGCGAGATCGAGACATCGGCTCAGTCCGGGGCGGCGGAGCCCCGGGCCGCCGGCGCGCCCCTCTCCGGCAGCGACGTGAAAGCTCTCGTGGAGGTCGGCCTGAAGCTGGAGGCCTTCCGAGGAGGCCCGCTCGACATCGAGTGGGTCCTGACCCGGGAGGATGCCCTCCGGATCGTCCAGTGCCGGCCACTCCGGACGGTGGACGTCGGAGCGGAGGGGGTGGCGGCGGGAGATGGCGCGGCGCCTCTGGCGACCGGAGGCGTCACGATATTCCCGGGCCGGGCCGTCGGCCCCGTGCATCGGGCGCGTTCCATGGAGGAGGTCCTCGCAGCGCCGGAGGGTGCCGTTCTCGTGGTGCGTCAGGCCGGGCCGGAGCTTGCGGCCGTCCTGCCGCGCCTGGCCGGCGTGGTGGCCGAGCAGGGAAACCCTGCAGGACACGCCGCGGCCCTCGTCCGCGAGTTCGGCGTTCCGACGCTTTTCGGCGTCGAGGAAGCGGAGGAGCGTCTGGGCGGGCGCCCGTCCCTGAGCCTCGACGCGACGCGGCGGCTCGTCTTCGAGGGGAGACTCTGGCCGGACGTGATCGAGCGGGTCCGGAGCCGCATCCGGCATCTTCCCGCCCGACGCCTCGCCAGCCCGCTGCACGAGCGCGTGCTCGCGCTCAACCTGACGAACCCACAGGCCTTCAACTTTCGCGCGCGGGCCTGCCGCTCCGTCCACGACATCGTCCGCTTCACCCACGAGAAGGCCGTGGCGGCCATGTTCGAGCTCGGCGACGAGGTGGGCCGGGAGGGCCAGCGGCAGGTCTGCCGGCTGGAGAGCGACGTGCCGCTTCCGCTCGCGGTCCTCGACCTCGGCGGGACCCTTCCGGCGCCGGCCCTCGAACAGCGAAGAGTCCGGCCGGAGGAGATCGCGTCACGTCCCTTCCAGGCGCTCTGGCGCGGCATGACCCGGCCGGGGGTGAGCTGGGCCGGGCGAACCCAGATCAGCCTGGGGGGCTTCATGTCGGTCCTCGGCTCGTCGATCGGCGATTCGCGCTCCGGCGTGCGAGAGGTGGGCGGTCGGAACTACCTGATGGTCGCCCCCGACTATGTCAACCTCAACGCCCGGCTCGCCTACCACTTCGCGATGGTGGATGCCTTCATCTCGCCCGTCCCCGAGAACAACTTCGTGAACTTCCGCTTCCGGGGCGGCGGCGCGGGGGAGGAGCGGCGCGATCTGAGGGCCCGGTTCCTTTCCGAGGTCCTCCTGAGGTCCGGCTTCGGCGTGGACCGGCGGGGGGATCTCGTCACGGCCTGGCTGCGGCGCTATCCGCGCGGGCCCTCTGAGGAGGCTCTGTCCACGCTCGGCTCCCTGATGGGCTGCGCCCGGCAGCTCGACATGCTGATGCAGGATGAAACGAACATGCGCCACTTCACGGAGCACTTCCTCCGGGGCGACTACGCCGCCTTCACCTGAAGTTGGCGCGTTTTCGTCATCGGAGGAACTCCGCGATGTACCGGACCGCCATGAAGAGGATGACGGCCGCGAGCATCCCCTTGATGGCCTTCGCCGGGAGGTGCTTCTGGAGGCGAGCCCCAAGGTACATCCCCGCCATGCCGCCGATGCCGAACAGGAGGCCGAGAGGGTAGTCGGGCGCGACCGCCAGCCCGGGGTAGAACGGCGCGATCGCCTGATAGAAGAGGACCCCTGCGACCGAGGTGATGAGGGTGCCCATGAGTGCCGCCCCGGCTACCGTGTAAACCGGCAGGCCGAAGAACGCCACGAAGAACGGCGCGATGATGGCCCCCCCGCCGATCCCGTAGACGCCCCCCACGACGCCGACGACGAAGCTGAGGGCGAAGATACCCGGCGTCGAGAAGTCGAAGACCTCGCCGTAGAACTCGTACGCGATCCGAGACGGGGTGAATCTCTTGACCGCTACGCGGGGCATGGCCTGGCCGGCGCGGCCGGGACCGTTTCCGCCCGCCTCGCGGTACCGCCGGACCAGGGCCTGGAAACGCTCCTCCGCCGCCGTGGCGTCCAGGGCGCCTTTTCGCTTCGAAAGGAGATCCCTGAGGAGACGTCCCCCGATGTAGAGGAGAACGACTCCGGCGAAGAGCTTGAACCGCGCCGGGTCGGGAAGGTAGCGGACGCGGAAGATGGCGCCGATCAGGACTCCTGGCAGCGTTCCGGCGATCACGACCCACGTGAGCGGCCAGACCATCCGCCCTTCCCGGACGTACCGCCAGACGCCCGAGGGGATCGCCACGATGTTGTAGAGCTGGTTGGTGGCGCTGACGGCCGGTGAGGTGAAGTGGAGGACGCTCATCTGGAAAGGAAGGATCAGGAAGGCTCCCGAGACGCCGCCGGTCGACGTGAAGAGCGATATGGCGAAGGCGACCAGAGGAGGGATGAACGGCGAGACGTCGACACCTGAGGCCGGGAAATGCATCGGGATTTCTCGGGCGGATCATACTGGCCTCGTGACGGACGCCCGGCCCATCGGTCTCTTCGACTCGGGTGTCGGCGGCCTCACGGTCCTCGACGCGGTGGCGCGCCGGCTTCCGTCGGAGAACCTCCTCTACCTCGGCGACACGGCGCGCCTCCCGTACGGCACCAAGTCCCGCGAGACGGTGCGCCGCTACTCGCGCCGCGCGGTGGAGATACTGCTCGAGCGGGGTATCAAGGCGCTCGTCGTCGCCTGCAACACCGCCTCTGCGCTGGCCCTCGACCTGATCGAGGAGCTCTCGCCCGTCCCGGTTGTCGGCGTCGTCGCCCCCGGCGCCGCTGCGGCCGTGAGGGCGGCGAGAGCGCTCGAAGGAAGGGGCGAGCGGCGGTCGCCGCTTGCCGTTCTCGCGACAGAGGCGACGGTCGCCTCGGACGCCTATGGACGGGCCGTCCGGAGCCTCGACCCGGAGCGGCAGGTCCTCCACACCCCATGTCCGCTCTTCGTGCCGCTCGCGGAGGAAGGCTGGACCGCAAACGAAGTGGCCGAGGCCGCAGCAGAGCGCTACCTCGCACCGGTCCGGGTCTCGGGAGCGCGTGTTGTCGTCCTCGGCTGCACGCACTACCCGCTCCTGAAGGGGACGATCGCCGGCCACCTCTCCCCCGGGACGGTCCTCGTCGATTCGGCAGAGAGCGCCGCCCGGGCGCTCGAAGGGGTCCTCCCTGCCGCCGCGCGGCGAGACGGCGAGCGGGC
>JBLMYG010000056.1:0-6888 GCA_050258155.1 Acidithiobacillales bacterium | reverse complement strand
GTCGGCAGGAGGCCGACGTTCATGGCGACGTTCCAGACGACCTCGCCGGCGATGTTCGTCACGACGAGGAGGACGAGCATGGCTCCGCCCCGGTCGCGCGCGTCCCGCGCCAGCCGGAAGGCATGCGCCAGGAGCGCGCCGAAGAGACCCATGACCACGGCCACCCCCGCGAAGCCCCATTCCTCGGCGAGCGCGGCGAAGATGAAGTCGGTGTGGCGGACGGGAAGGAAGCCGAGCCGGCTCTGCGTCCCCTGCTTCCATCCCTTTCCGAAGATCCCGCCCGAGCCGATGGCGATCCGTGCCTGCCGGACCTGGTAGCCGGCGCCGCGGACGGCGAGGTGCGGATCGAGAAATGTCCGGATCCGGTCCTTCTGGTAGTCCTTGAGAAGGAACCAGCTCCCGCCGATGGCGAGGGCGCCCGTGACGATCAGGATGGCCCACCACTTCGGCCGCATGCCGCCGAAGAAGAGGGCGGCGAGAAGGAAGGGGACGTAGGTCAGGGCGACGCCCGTGTCGGGCTGGAGGAGGACGAGGAGCATCGGAAGCCCGACGGCCCCGGCCAGGATGACGATCGTCCGGGTCCGGAGGAGCTTGCGGTCGTCCCGCTCGAGAAGGAAGGCGAGGAGGAGCGCGATGGAGATTCGGGCCAGCTCGGAAGGCTGGACCTGGAAGCCCGCCAGGCGGATCCACGACCTCGCCCCGCTGACACGCGACCCGAAAAGGGGAAGTCCGGCGAGGACGAGAAGCGTCAGAGCGTAGAGGCCGGGCGAGTATTCCAGAAGGAGCCGGTAGTCGACGGCGAGGAAGAGCGCCGCCACGGCGAGGGCGAGGAGGGCGTAGAGGGCCTGCCGGCCGCCGAGGTCCCCTCGGGGAGTTCCCGAGGTCGTGGAGTAGACCATGGCGATCCCGACCAGCGTCAGGGCGAGGGCGATCCCGAGGAGACGGACGTCGAGCTTTCGGGGGAGCGCCTCGCTCAGGCGCGACACGGAGGCGCGCCTTTCGCCGGCCGTCTCACCGGGCCCCCGCGGGGCGCCCGGCGTCAGCCGTCACGGCGGCGGGCTGTCCGGTCGAGCGAGCCAGCCAGGCCGCCGCCATCTTCATTGCGAGCGGCGCGGCGGCCGTGTTTCCGTGAAGTCCGTGCTCGACGAAGACGACGGCGACGATCTTCGGGTCGTCGCGGGGCCCGAAGCAGGCGAACCAGCCGTGGTCGCGCAGCTTCTCGGGAAGAAGGTACGCCTTCTTCGCCTCCTTCTGCGCCACGACCTGGACGGTCCCCGTCTTTCCGCAGAGATCGAGCCCGGGGACGCGCTCGGCGTACGCGGTCCCGCCGGGAGCGTTCACGACGCGCCAGAGCCCCTCCACGACGAGATCGCGGGCGCCGGGGGGCCAGGGGACCGATTCCCTCACCGGCGGGCGGTAGACGAACCGCTCCCGCGTCCGGATGTTCTCGCCGATGTGGAAGAGGTGCGGCGTCGGAAGGGCCCCGTCGCGGTTCGCGATTCCGGCGAAGGCGCGCGCCACCTGCAACGCCGTCACGAGCAGCGGCCCCTGCCCGACCGAGACCGAGATCGTCTCTCCGGCGTACCAGGGGTGCTTACGGGACTTGAGGCTCCATTCGGACGAGGGGAGGACGCCGGTCTTCTCGCTGAGGAGGTCGATTCCCGTCGGGCGCCCGAAGCCGAAGAGCTTTCCGTTCTCGGCGATCGCGTCGATGCCGAGCCGCTTTCCCATCGTGTAAAAGTACGTGTCGCAGGACTCCTGCAGCGCGGTCACGAGGTCGACGGAGCCGTGGTGGCCCCAGCAGCGGAAGCGGCGGCCGTAGAAGGTCGCCCCGCCCCCGCAGAAAACGCGCTCGTCGGGCCGAATGCCGTTCGCGAGGATGGCGCGGGCCATGAAGGCCTTCCAAACCGAGCCGGGCGAATAGGCGTTCTGGATGACCCGGTTGTTGAGCGGGTGGTCGTCGTTCGACAGGATCGCCTCCCATTCGGCCCGCGAGAGGCGCTTCGTGAAGAGATTCGGGTCGAAGGGGGGGGACGAGACGAGCGCGAGGATCTCGCCCGTCTTCGGGTCGAGGGCGACCGCGCTGCCCACCCTGTCTGCAAAGTACTCCTCCGCGATCTTCTGGAGGGGAAGGTCGATCGTCAGCCAGAGGGTGTTCCCCGGAAACGGGTCGGTCCGCCCCGACTCTCCCACCTCGCGCCCGACCGCGTCGATCACGAACGTCCGCGAGCCCGAGACGCCGGCCAGAAGGTCCTGGTAGGTCGCCTCGACCCCCTTGAGGCCGATCGCCTCCCCGGGGCGGGTCCGTCCCGCGCGGGCGGCGAGCTGCTCGGGGGACGGCTCGCCGAGGTGGCCGAGGAGATGGGCGGCCATGGTGCCGTTGCTGTAAACGCGACGCTCCGTCGTCTGGACGGCCAGCTCCGGGTGCTCGAGGGCGTGCGCCTCGATCGCGCTCACCTCGCCCATCGTCAGGTTGTCCTCGAGGATGACGGGGACGAAGTCGTACGACGAACGGTCGCGCTCCGCGCGGCGCTTCAGGTCGTCGAAGGGACGGTCGAGAAGGTCGGCGACGAAACGGATGGAACGGTCGAGGTTCTTCGTCTCCTTCCGGTAGAGGAGCAGGGTGAAGGCGGGCTCGTTCTCGGCCAGGACCGTGCCGTTCCTGTCCAGGATGAAGCCGCGCGGTGCCGTGACGGGGACCGACCGGAGACGGTTGTCCTCGGCCTGGCGCGCGTAGTCCTCGCCCCGGAGAATCTGATGGATCCAGTAGACGCCGGCCAGGACCGCGAGGACGATCCACGCCGCCGCCGCGACCCGGTCGATCCGGACGAGCAGGGGGCGGCGATCCTCGCGGGCGGTGGCGCTCGTCATCCCAGCTTCATTCTCCGGCGGGCTGCGCGGCGCTCGCGCCACGGCACCCGCTGGGCTGCCTGGAGCGCGCCGGCGAGGAGACCGGTCGCCGCCGCGCGTGACACGACGAGGAGCGGCGAGGGGACGAGCGCTTCGCCGCGCAGGATCCAGAGGAGCAGGACGACGGCGATGCTCTCGAGGAGGGCCGTCCCGGCGAGGAGCCCGCCGACGGCCGCCGGCTTCTCGACGACCGTCCGCGCGGCGACCGCGGCGAGGAGATAGCCGGCGAGCACCTTCGTGAAGGCGTGAAGGCCGAGAAGCCGGCCCGGCACCGAGACCAGGTCTTCCAGGAGGCCTGCGAGGAGCCCCGCCACCATCGCGAGAGGTGCCCCGCTGCGGCGGGCCGCGTCGGCCACGGGGAGGAGAAAGAGATCGGGCGCGGCCGGGACGCCGAGCGCGCCGAGGCCGAGAGTCCCGAGCGCCGAGAGCGCGAGGCCGGCGGCGAGCCGGAGCCAGCTCACCGCCCCCCTCCTCGCAGACCCGGCCCGGCGGGCACGTCGCGCGCCTTCACCGGGGGCAGGACGAAGACGCGGGCCGACTTCGCGGCGTCGGCGGCCATCGCGACCTGGATGTCCCAGAAGAGGGAGTCGCTCTTCCGGTTCACGGCGGCGACGCGGCCCACGAGAAGGTCCGTCGGATAAAGGCCATCGGTTCCCGAGGTGACGACGGGGTCGTTCGGCGCGACCGGCTCGATCGTCGGGACGTAGAGGATCGTGGCGCCCCCCCTCCCGTCACCGCGGGCGACGGCGGCGCGCCCCTGCCGGGCCAGAAGAACGCCGGCGGCTGCCAGCCGGTCCGAGAGGAGCTGCACGCGGGACGTCCCCGCACCGACCGCGACGACGCGGCCGAGAAGCCCCTCGGCGGCCACGACGACCGCGCCCGGCGAGACGCCGTCGTCGGCGCCCCGGTCGAGGAGTGCCGTCCGGAAAGGCCCCGTCGAATCAACCGCCACGAGCCGTGCCGCGACGGTTCCGGCGGGGGGCGACGTGACCTCCCCGAAGAGGGCGAGGAGGCGGTCGCGGTCCCGCTCGACTCCACGAAGCCGGAGGAGCTCGGCCTCGAGCGCCTCGGCCCGGGCCTGAAGCCTCCGGTTCTCCGAGAGGAGCGTCCGACGCGAGGAGGACCACTCGGCCAGGTCCGATCTGGCCGCGCGGACGCCCGAGACGATGTCGACGAACGGGCCGACAAGCGACTGGAGCCACCGCTCGCCGACCGTCTCGCCCGTGGGGCGACGCACCTGAAGCGAGAGCGCCACGAGGCAGACCGACAGCAGGATCCCGAGGAGGATCTCCGGCCGGCGGGTCGTGAGGGGCGGCGTGGACATCGGTCGGACCGGCTCCTCACTCGATCGAGATCTTCCGGAGCAGGTCGACGTCGGCGAGCATCGCTCCCGTCCCGAGGGCGACGGAGGAGAGGGGCTCCTCGGCCAGCGAGATCGGGAGGCCGGTCTCCTCGCGGAGCCGGCGGTCGAGGTTCTTCAGCATGGCGCCGCCTCCCGTCAGGACGATCCCCTTGTCCATGATGTCGGCCGAAAGCTCGGGCGGCGTCCTCTCGAGGGCGACGCGGACGGCTTCCACGATGATCCCGACGGTCTCGGCCAGCGACTCGCGAACCTCGGCGTCGGTCAGCGTCAGCGTCTTCGGCACCCCTTCGACGAGATCGCGCCCCTTGATTTCCATCGTGAGCGGCTCGTCGAGGGGATAGGCGGAGCCGATCTCGATCTTGACCTGCTCGGCCGTCCGTTCGCCGACGAGGAGGTTGTACCTCCGCTTGATGTACTGGATGATCGCCTCGTCCATCTCGTTCGAGGCGACGCGGACCGACTTCGAGTAGACGATACCGGCAAGCGAGATGACCGCCACGTCGGTCGTTCCGCCGCCGATGTCCACGATCATGTTGCCCGTCGGCTCCGTGATGGGAAGGCCCGCTCCGATCGCCGCCGCCATCGACTGCTCGATGATGAAGACTTCGCTGGCGCCTGCCTGGAGCGCCGAGTCCTTCACGGCCCGCTTCTCGACCTGCGTGATGTCCGACGGGACGGAGATGACGATCTTGGGTCTCACGAAGAGCGAGCGGCCGTGCGCCTTCTTGATAAAGTAGTCGAGCATCCGCTCGGTCACCTCGAAATCGGCGATGACGCCGTCCTTCATCGGCCGGATAGCGGCGATGTTGCCGGGGGTCCGGCCCAGCATCTCCTTGGCGGCGCTCCCGACGGCCTCCACTTTGTTCGTGATCCGGTTGATGGCCACGATGGACGGCTCGCGGACGACGATGCCCCTTCCTTCCGCGAAAACGAGCGTGTTGGCCGTCCCGAGATCGATGGCGAGGTCGTTGGAAAAGATCGAGAAGAATGAGCGAAAAGCCAAGACGTTTCCTTTCCGGCGTCGTCAGTCCTGGACGAGGACGCTTTCCTTCTTCACCGTCTCGAGGCCGACGCTGTTGACGGCCCGGATCGTAATCACCCGGAGCCCCTCCCCGCCGACGGAAATCACCTTCCGGAAGACCCCCGTGGAGTCGACGTCCGCAGGCTCGCCCGCCACGGTGATCGTCGCGCCCGGCTCCGTCTTGCCCGAGACGATGACGGTGTTGCCGATGACCTGCGGCCGGTTGACGACGAGTTCGGGGGGGACGCCGGTCCGCTCCACGGTCGCGTTCTGCCGGACGAGCTTGAAACGACGGGGGACCGACCAGCCGGAGGCGAGCTCCCTCGGGTCGCGCCGGACGGACTGGACTCGCCAGAAGTAGAGCCCGGCCTCCGCGACCGGGATCCGGGCCGCCGTCTTCGTCCTGGGGCATTCGGCCGTGGAGCCGAAAAGGGAGTCCGGGACGAAGAGCCGGCTTCTCGCGACCTGCACCTGGTAGCCGGTGATGTCCTTCACGGGAGACCACCGGATCGTGACGTCCTTGCGTCCGACCTCGAAGACCGCGTTGTCCTCCGGTTCGAGGAGAGCGGGTGGATCGGGAAGGCGCTTCTTCTCGCTGATGGTGCCGCGCTCCTTCGAGGCCTCGGCCCGCTCGTGCTCGCCGAGGGTGACGCTCCGGCCGGCCGATGTCGAGAGCCGTGCCCGGCCGTGGAACGTGCTGACGCCCGTCCGGACGGCGTCGGTGTCGACGGAGACGGCGGAGCTCGGCGCGATGTCGACGCGGGCGGCGTCCGTGGTCAGCGTGGACCGGCCGCCCTCTCCCGTGTCGAGCTCGACGTTGCCGACGACGGCCTTTGCCCCGGAGATTCTTTCGCCTTCGGCCGTCGAGGCGGAGCGATGGACCTCGAAGAGCGTCTCGGGCCGGATCCGGTAGAGCGTGCCGTTCGAAGCCATCACCTCGGTCGTGCCGCTGACCCCCGTCTTGATGAAGTCCCCTTCGTGCAGGGCCGCCCCGCGCCCCAGCGGCTCCCAGGCCGTCGTACCGACGCGCTGGAGCTCCACCTTGCCGGCGACATCGATGACGTTCGCGTCTCCCTTCTGGGCGCTCTTCCCGGAAAGGACGTTCCGGGCGAGCTGCTGCGCCGCCACGGCCTGCGTCCGGGCCCGCTCGGCCTCGCGGGCCGCGAGGAGCTTCTGCGCCTCCTCGATCATCCCGCTCATCCGGCCGATCTCCTCGACGTACCGGTCTCGGTCCTTGAGGCGCCGGACGTCGCCAAGACGCTCCTCGGCGCGCTGGATCTCCTCCCGCGCCCGGGCGGCGGCGCCGGAGCCTCGGTTCGTGACGTACCAGACGCCGGCGACCACGAGAGCGGCCACGAGGACGAAGCCTCCCACGACGCGGTAGAGGCCGCGTTTCGAGATGTAGTACCAGTCCAGGCGGGACGCCAGACCTTCGCCGTGCTTCTTCGCCATAACATCCGCCGCCAGAGAGGCTTGCGCGGAAAACTCATTCTAGCGTATCGTCCGTGCTTCGCCTGACGGCCCGCGGCGCTCAACGACGGCGCCCCGTTCCCGGAGACACAATGCTCACGACGCTGCGCCAGAACTTTCACAA
>JBLMYG010000055.1:0-10681 GCA_050258155.1 Acidithiobacillales bacterium | reverse complement strand
CCTTTCCCAGGTAGGCCTCGATCACCGCGGCGTTCGCCGCCACCTCCGCGGGGGTTCCCTCCGCGATCGTCTGGCCGAAGTTGATGGCGTGGATCCTGTCGGAGATGGTCATGATGACGTGCATGATGTGCTCGATGATGACGACCGTCGTGCCCCCGTCCCGGATCTTGCGGATCAGGTCGATCGCCTCGAGGAGCTCCGTCGGGTTCAGCCCCGCCGCCGTCTCGTCGAGGAGGAGCAGCTCGGGGCGCGTGGCCATCGCCCGCGCGATCTCGAGGCGCTTGCGCCCCGCGATCGGAAGGGCCTTGGCGAGCTGGTCCTTCACCGGCGACATCCCGCAGAACGCGATCGTCTTCAGGGCGAGCTCGCGGGCCTCCCGCATCGTGTTCACCCGCGCGAAGGCGGAGGCGATGACGTTGTCCAGGACGCTCATCCGGCCGAGGGGCTTCACGACCTGGAAGGTCCGCCCGATGCCGAGCTTGCAGATCCGGAACGTCGGGAGCCGGTGGATCTCGCGGCCGTCGAAGACGACCCGACCCGACGTCGGCCGGTGGTACCCGCTGATCATGTTGAAGATCGTCGTCTTGCCCGAGCCGTTCGGGCCGATCAGCCCGAAGATCTCCCCCCGGGCCACGTCGAACGACACCCCGTTGACCGCCGCGAGGCCGCCGAAGTACTTGACGAGGCGCTCGAGCCGGAGGAACGCCATCCCGTCAGCTCCCCTGCCCCGCCGGCCGGAGCCGGAGGACCGTCCGCCGGATCTTCTCCCAGTCGCCGACGATCCCGTTCGGCAGGAACAGGATGACGGCGATGACGAGGAGGCCGAACCCGAGCACGTGCCCCTCCTTGACGATCCCCGAGAGGGCGAGGAACGCGTCGATCCCGGTCCGGTCGCCGATCGCCTGGAAGAGCCCGAAGAAGCCCGACCGGAAGAACTCCTGGACGGCGATCATGACGAACGCGCCCACCGCCGGGCCGTAGACCGTCCCCACGCCGCCCACGATGCCGACGAGGATCGCCATGATCGAGATGTCATGCAGCGAGAATACAACGCTCGGGTCGATGAAGCCCATGTAGTTCATGTAGAGGGTGCCGGCCATGCCGGTCCAGAAGGCGGCGAACGCGAGCGAGATCATCTTGTAGAAATGCGTGTCGATGCCCATGCTCTCCGCCGCGTCCTGGTCCTCCCGGATGGAGACGAAATAGTAGCCGAGCTTCGCGGTCGCGATGCCCCGGACGGAGACGATGCTCGCCGCGGCGAGCGCCAGCGCGATGTAGTAGTAGGGGACCTTGGAGACGAAGGTGGGCATGATGAGGACGCCGACCATCCCTCCCGTGAACCCTTCCGCGATGGTCGCCGCATTGCGCATGACCTCGTTGAGCGCGAGGGTGGCCAGCGCGAAGTAGGCCCCGCGCATCCGGAAGCAGATCCACCCGAACGGCAGCCCGATCGCCACCGCCGCGACCCCGCCCACGGCCATCCCCCACCACGCGGAGATCCCGAGGTGCATGGAGAGGAGGCCCGCCGCGTACGCGCCGGTGCCGAAGAACGCCGCGTCGCCGAACGAGACCTGCCCCGTGTACCCCGCGATGAGGTTCCATCCCGAGCCGATGACGACCCACATGAGGAACAGGATCATCAGGTGCCGGTAGTAGTTGTCCCGGACGACCGCGGGGAAAAGGGCGAGGACGGCCAGGAGAGCCAGCGGAACGATGTTCCTCCTCACCGCGGGCGCTCCCCCTACACCTTCGTGAGCCGCTTGAAGCCGCCCGGCAGGAAGAGCAGGACGAGGACGAAGATGGTCATGCCGATGATGTTCTCGTAGTCCATCCCCAGGTAGGTGGCCCCCAGGCTCTCCGCCAGCCCGAGCGTGACCCCTCCGAAGATCGCCCCCACGGTCGAGCCCAGCCCCCCCAGGATGGTGATGATGAACGCCTTCGCCGTGAAGGGCCCCCCGATGTCCGGGAAGATGTAGAAGACCGGGGCCAGAAGCGTCCCGGCCGCGGCGACCAGGGCGGCGCCCAGGCCGAACGTGATCACCGTGATCCGGCCCGTGTCGACCCCCATGAGGGTGGCGGCGTCCTTGTCCTGGGCGGTGGCGCGGATGGATCGCCCGAGGTCGGTCTTGACGAGGAACAGGAACATCGCCCCGGTGAACAGCAGCGCGATGACGAACGCGATGGTGAGCGCCAGGCTGAAGGAGATCCCGCCGATGAAGAACGTCGCGTTCGAATAGCTCGGCGTCACGGACCGGTAGTCCGACTTGAAGATGAACCGGATGACTTCCGTCAGCACCATGGCGATGCCGACCGTCATCAGCACCTGGTTCTCGGGCAGGATCGTGTCCGCCTTCATCAGGGGGTTGAGAAGGAACTTCTGGATCAGGACGCCCAGGAGGAACAGGGCCGGCATCGCGACGACCAGGGAGAGGTACGGGTCGATCCCCAGGGACGAGAAGAGGACGTAGGTGACGTACATGGACACCATCATCAGCTGGCCGTGGGCGAGGTTGATGATCCCCATCACGCCCATGATCAGGGTCATCCCGATGCCGATGAGGGCGTACAATCCCCCCTTCAGGACTCCCGCGACCACCACCTGGAGGAAGATCTCCACGCCGCCCCCGCCCGCCTGCCCCTATTGACGGATCGGGCGGCCGGTCCGCGGCCGCCCGATCTCCGGCACGTCGCTTCCGGTCACCCCCCGGCCGCTATTTGCGCCCGCTCCACTTCGGCACGGGGAAGACGTACGGCTTCGTGGCCACGTCCTTCGGCCACACGGTCTCGAGCTCCCCCTTCTGCCACTGGACCATGAAGGTGGGGAGCTTGTTCTGCTGGGTCTTCTTGCCGTAGGACACGAACTTCACCGGCCCGAACGCGGTCTTCACGTCGGTCGCGGCGAGGGCGTCGCGGATGCCGGCGGGGGTCATGCTCTTGGCCCGCTTGAGGGCGTCGGCGACGACGTACAGGGACGCGTATGCCTCCGCGCCGTGGTACTCGGTGTTCTTCTTGAACTTCGCCGTGTACTTCTTGCTGTAATCCTTCGCACCCGGGTACGGAACCGAGTCCGTCCACAGGGTCGCCGAGTAGACGTACTCCGCCGCGCTCCCGGCGTTGGCCTGGAACTCGGGGAGCGTGAACCCGGCGCCGCCGCCGACGAAGAGGGACGGGTTGATGTCGAGCTCCTTGGACTGCCGCATCAGGAGCGCCGCGTCCATCACGTAGGACACCATGTAGACGAGGTCCGGGTTCAGCGACTTGACGCGCGTCAGCAGCGGCTTGAAGTCCACCGCGTTCGCGTTGTAGCCCTCCTTCAGGAGGACCTTCACGCCGATCTTGTCGAGGATCTTCTCGAACGACTTCGAGCTCGACTGGCCGAAGCTCGTGTTCTCGTGGAGGATGACCGCGGTCTTGGGCTTGGCGACATCGGTCAGGAACGTGGTGACCGCCGCGGGGTACTCGCTCGCGGGCGGGTTGATCCGGAACACGTATTCGTACCCCTTCTCCGTGATCTCGTCCGCGGACCCGGTGGTCACGAGGAACGGGACCTTGAACTGCTGCGCGACGGCCGTGGCCGCGATGGTGACGGAGCTCGAGTATCCTCCCGTGATGACCGGGACCTTGTCCCGGGAGATCAGCTTCTCCACGGCGGACCGTCCCACCTCCGGCTTCCCGGTGTCGTCCTCGAAGAGGAGCTCGATCCTGTTCCCCTTGACCCCGCCCGCCGCGTTGATCTCGTCCACCGCCATCTGGAACGAATTCCTCTCGATCTCGCCGAACGCGGCCTCGCTTCCGGTCAGAGGCAGAACGACCCCGACCTTGATCGGCTCGGCGGGGGCGGCCTGTCCGAGACAAAGAAGGATCATCGCCGTGACGCACGCGAACGCAAGACCTTTCAGTGCCTTCATGGATTCCCCTCCCTTTCCTGGGTCTGCATCTGGGTGAAGCCGGCGGGCCCGGCCCGCCGCCGCGTCTCAATACTACATCTCATGGGGCCGCGAAAATCAACCGGCATTTCCCGCAAGGGCCGCGGCGGGGCGGCGTTGACATTTCGGGGTGCCTATACTACCGTCGATCCCATGCCCCTGTCGCGTCGTCTCGCCGCCGGGATCGCGCTGCTGCTCCTCCTTTCCGCGTGTTCCGAGAAGCTCTCCAGGCAGACGGGGCTCACCGCGGCCGACCTCCTGGCGCGCGGCCAGCAGCAGTTCGCCCGCAAGAAGTACGGCTCCGCGATCGAGCATTTCCAGGTCCTCCTCGAGCGGTTCCCCGCGTCGCCGCTGGCGGCGCGCGCCCAGCTGCTCCTCGCCGATGCGCGGATGGAGGACAAGGACGACATCGAGGCGGAGGCCGCCTTCGACGACTTCCTGCGCCTGTACCCGGCCAGCGACAACGTCCCCTACGCGCTGTTCCGGAAGGGGGAGCTCCTCGCCCGCCAGGTGCGCGACCCGGCCCGCGACCAGACCAAGACGCACGAGGCGGTCAAGGTCTTCTCCCAGCTCCTGGAGAAGGAACCGGGCGGACCGTACGCGGCGCGGGCCGCCGACCGCATCCGGGAGCTCCGCGGGCGGCTGGCGGCCCACGAGGAGAGGGTCGTCTCCCATTATCTCAGGCGCCGCAAGTACGACAGCGCCGAGGCCCGGGCCCGGCGGGCGCTCGGCGATTACCCCGACACGAAGGAGACGCCGCGCCTCATGGCGCTTCTGGCCGCGGCGCTCGAAGGAGGCGGCCGCAAGGCGGAGGCCGCGGAGGTCCGGAAGATCCTCTCCGACAAATTCCCCGAAAGCGGGGTGAAGAAGCGATGAGCCGGGAGCTGGCGACGCTGATCACGATCGGGAAGCGGGCGTTCGAGGAAAAGGATCTGTTCCGCGCCGAGAAGCTGCTCCGGGAGGCGCTCGACGGCGGGGCGAACTACCCCGACATCCACCACACCCTGGGCCTCATCTACCACCAGTGGGGAAAACTTCACCAGGCGATCGAGCACTTCGAGAAGAGCCTCGCGGCCAACCCGACGTACACGGAGTCGCTCCTTTCCCTCGCGATCACGCTCAACGACCTGGGCCGTTACGAGGAGGCGCGGGACGCCTACCGGCGGGCGAACGAGTCGGTCGCCCGCGCCGGCCGGGAGGCGACGCCCGGAAACCTTTTCCGGGGGAAGATCGCCAATCTGCACGCGGAGCTCGGCAAGCTGTACCTGGCCCTGGGCCAGCACGAGGAAGCGATCCGCGAATACCGGAAGTCTCTCGCCGTCGCGCCCGAGTTCCCCGACCTCCGCGTGAAGCTCGCCGTCGCGCTTCGCGAGGCGGGACGGCTTTCGGAGGGGCTGCGGGAGATCGAGCGCGCCCTGGAGGAGCATCCCGGGGAGATCGCCGCCCTGACGCAGCACGGAATCCTGCTCTACCTGCTGGGCCGGAAGGACCAGGCGCGTCGCTCGTGGGAGGAAGCCCTCTACCGGGACCCGCTGAACAAGCTCGTCCAGCTCTACCTCAACACGCTGGCCCGGGAAGCCGCCGCGGGGTAATCCTCGACCGTTCGGGAGCCCGTCGACGCGACCCGCCGCCGCTGCCCGGAAGGCGCTGCGCCCCGGCGAATCAGCCGCGAAGGACGCGACCCTGTCCCCAACGCGGATCGCTCCATGGCCGATCGCTGCGGACTGTCGTCGTCATCATCCCTTGGCCGAAGGCTTCACCCACTCGGAGAGCGAGGCGAGGGCCTGCGGGAGCCCGTCCGCCTTCGATCCGCCCGCCTGCGCCATGTCGCGCCGGCCGCCGCCGCCGCCGCCGACCGCGCTCGCCGCCTTCTTGACGATGTCCGACGCGGAATAGGCGGCCGAAAGGTCCGCCGTCACCCCCGCGACGAGGTGGACCCGGCCCTCGTGGCGCGTCCCGAGGAGCAGCAGGCCGCTTTTCAGCTTCCCCTTGACCGCGTCGGCCAGCTCGCGCAGCGCCGCCGGGTCCATCGGCTCGACCTCCGCGGCGACGATCCTCGCCGCCCCGGATTCGACCGCGCGGGCGGCGATCTCGCCCGCGAGGTCCTTCCCCACCCGGCGCTTCGCCTCCTGGAGCTCCTTCTCGAGGGCCTTCACCTGGGACAGCAGCCGGCGCACCCGCTCGCCGGCGTCGGCCGGCGCCACCTTGAGCTCGTCGGCGACCGCGCGCAGCCGGTCGGCCTCCTCGCGGAGGTGGCGCAGCGCCTCGGGTCCGGTCAGCGCCTCGATGCGGCGCACGCCGGCCGCCAGGGCCCCCTCCGACACGATCCGGAAAAGGCCGATCTCCTCCGTCCGCCGGACATGCGTCCCCCCGCACAGCTCCCGGCTCATCCCCGCGACGGTCACCATGCGCACGGTGTCGGCGTACTTCTCCCCGAAGAACGCCATCGCTCCCGCCGCGACCGCGGCCTCGTAGGGAAGGTATTCCCACGTCACCGGGCGGGACGCGAAGATCGCCTCGTTGACGAGATCCTCCACCTCGCGGACGGCCTCGGGCGGCACGGCCTCGAAATGCGAGAAGTCGAACCGGAGCTTGTCGGGCCCGACGTAGGAGCCGGCCTGCTTCACGTGAGTCCCGAGGACCCGGCGCAGCGCCGCCTGGAGCAGGTGCGTCGCGGTGTGGTTGGCCTGGGTCCGCCGCCTCGCGGACTCGTCGACCGCGAGGTCCAGGGCGCTCCCTTCCCGCAGGGTCCCTTCGGCGACCTTCGCCCGGTGGATGACGAGGTCCGCCGTCGGCCGCCGGGTCGCCGCGATCTCGAGACGGATCCCGGCGCCGGCGCCGGCGCCGACGTCCCCCACCTGGCCG
This sequence comes from Acidithiobacillales bacterium, assembly GCA_050258155.1. Lineage (GTDB taxonomy): Bacteria > Acidobacteriota > Thermoanaerobaculia > UBA5066 > UBA5066 > DAOMFB01. The sequence goes on along the minus strand of JBLMYG010000055.1, from coordinate 3,890 downwards.
CCCGACTCGCCGTAGAAGGGCGTGACGTCCGTCACGAGGTCCACCTCGTCTCCCGGCCCGGCGGACGCGACGCGCTCGCCGCCGCGGAACAGCGCGATGACCATCGCATCCGACGCCAGCCGATCGTACCCGACGAAATCGACCGAGACCCCGTCGCGCGAGAGCGCGGCCGCCACCGCGTCGCCCCCTCCCGCCTCCCCGCCCTTCCACGCCGTGCGGGACTGGGCGCGCTGCTTCTCCATCTCCGCCTCGAAGGCCGCGGCGTCGAGGGCGACGCCCCGCTCGCGGCACAGGTCCGCCGTCAGGTCGACGGGAAATCCGAACGTGTCGTACAGCCGGAACGCGACCTCGCCGGAAAAGACCGTCCGACCGCTCCCCTCCATCCGGGCGAATTCCTCCTCCACCATGCGCAGCCCCGCGTCGAGCGTCTCGAGGAACCGCTTTTCCTCGTGCATCGTCACCGTCTCGATGTAGGCGGCGCTCTTCGCGAGCTCCGGGTAGGCGGACGAGAACTCCCGGACGACCGTCGCGGCGATCCTGTGGAGGAACGGCCCCTCGAAGCCGATCTTCCTCCCGTGGCGGAGCGCCCGCCGCATGATCCGGCGCAGGACGTACCCGCGCCCCTCGTTGGACGGGAGGATCCCGTCGGCGACGAGGAACGCGACCGCCCGGGAGTGGTCCGCGATCACGCGCATCGCCGCGTCGGACGCCCTCGACGCGCCGGGGGCGGTCCGGGACAGTTGGGAGATCTCGGCGATGATCGGCACGAAGAGGTCGGTGTCGTAGTTGGTCGTCTTTCCCTGCGCGACGGCGGCGAGACGCTCGAGCCCCATCCCCGTGTCGATGCTCGGCTTCGGCAGGGGCACCCTCGTCCCGTCGTCGCCGGCGTTGAACTGCATGAACACGAGGTTCCAGATCTCGAGGAACCGGTCGCAATCGCACCCGACGGCGCACGAAGGCCGTCCGCAGCCGGTCCCCTCTCCCTGGTCGTAGATGATCTCCGAGCACGGCCCGCACGGGCCCGTGGGTCCCATGGCCCAGAAGTTGTCCTTCTCGTCGAACCGCACGATCCGCGACGCGGGAAGCCCCATCGTCCGGTGCCAGATGTCGTACGCCTCGTCGTCCTCCCGGAACACGGAGACGGTCATCCGCCCGCCGTCGAGCCCCGCCTCGCGGGTCAGGAAATCCCACCCGAAGAAGATCGCGTCCTTCTTGAAGTAGTCCCCGAAGGAGAAGTTGCCGAGCATCTCGAAGAGGGTGTGGTGCCGGGCCGTGTACCCCACGTTCTCGAGGTCGTTGTGCTTGCCGCTCACGCGCAGGCACCGCTGCGCCGTGGCCGCCCGCTTCCAGTCGGCGGACGCCAGCCCCAGGAAGTAGTCCTTGAACTGGACCATCCCGGCGTTCGTGAAGAGGAGGGTCGGGTCGTTCGCCGGGACGAGCGACGAGCCGGGCAGGACCTTGTGCCCGTTCCTCTCGAAATACGCCAGGAAGGCGGCGCGCAGCGCGGCTCCGGTCGTGCCCATTCACTCCTCCCGTTCTTCGATGTCGCGCGGCAGCCCGCCGATCGCCCGCCGGCACGTGTCCGGGTCGAACCCGCGGCCGGACAGGAACCGGTACGCCTTCGCCGCCCCCTCCCGCCCCGGGGGGAGCCCCGCGCGGAACCTCTTGCGGAGCGCCGCCTCCGCCGCGGCCAGTTCTTCCGCGGGCGAGGAGACCTCCCTGAGGACCTCGTCGACCATGGCGGGCGGGAAACGCCGCAGCCTGAGCGCTCCGGCGGTCTTCCTGGCCCCGTACCGGCGGACGTCCCGGTACGAGCGGGCCAGCTGGCGACAGAGGGTCCTGTCGTCGACGAGCCCGAGCTCCGCGAGACGCCGGACGGCGGCGGCGGCCTGCGGCTCGGCGAACCCCTTCGCCGCGAGCCGGCTCCCGACCTCGCCGGCGCTCAAGGCCCGCCGCGCGAGCATGCGGAGGGCCGCGGACAGGGCCTCTTCGGCCGGGCCCGCCGCTTCAGGACTGCTCCGGCGGCTTTTCCTTTTCAAAATCGTCCCACGTCACGTCCGACGTGGACGAGATCCCGCGGACGCGAAGCGCGAAGTCGTCCGGGTTCGACGCCTGCCGCATCGCCTCGTCGAGCGTGATCAGGTTTTCCTTCATGAGCGCCATCAGGGACTGGTCGAACGTCTGCATGCCGTAGCTGACGAAGCCCTGCGCGATCGCCTCCCGGATCTTCCGCGTCCGGTCCTTGTCCTCGATGTATTCCCTGACCCGCGCCGTGTTGAGCAGCACCTCGACCGCCGGCACCCGCCCCTTCGCGTCGGCGCGCGGGACCAGCCTCTGCGAGATCACCGCCCTGAGGACGGACGCGAGCTGGATGCGGATCTGCTTCTGCTGGAAGGGCGGGAAGACGCCGACGATGCGGTTGATCGTCTCCGCGGCATCCAGGGTGTGCAGCGTCGAGAGGACGAGGTGGCCCGTCTCGGCCGCCATGATCGCGGTCTCGATCGTCTCGAAGTCGCGCATCTCGCCGACGAGGATGACGTCCGGATCCTGGCGGAGCGCGCTTTTCAACGCCCCGACGAACGAATCGGTGTCGACGCCGAGCTCGCGCTGGTTGATGATGCTCTTCTTGTCGCGGAGGAGGAACTCGATCGGGTCCTCGATCGTGATGATGTGGCAGCTCCTGTTGTTGTTCATGAACTCCACGAGGGAGGCGAGCGTCGTGGACTTCCCGCTGCCCGTCGTCCCCGTGCAGAGGATGAGCCCCCGGTTCTCCATCGCGATCTTCTCGAGGACCCTGGGCAGGTGGAGCTCCTCGAAGCTCAGCACGCCCACCGGGATGACGCGGAACACGATGCCCAGCGTCCCCCGCTGCATGAAGATGTTCACGCGGAAGCGGCCCAGCCCGGCCACGCCGTACGCGCAGTCGATCTCGTGGTGCTTCTCGAAACGCTCCATCTGCTCGCCGGAGAGGATCTTCGCGGTGATCGACCGCAGGTCGTCCGCGCGCATGGGCTGCGGCGACTTCAGGGGGACGAGCCGCCCGTTGATCCGGAAGACCGCCGGGAGCCCGACCTTGAGATGCACGTCGGAGGCCCCGTGCTGAACGCCCGCCTTGAGGATGTCGATGATCTCCACGTCAGCGCGCCCCCTCCGTCGCGGACTTGCCGGGCTCGCCGATGCCGGACTTCTCGAGGATCCTCTTGCGGAGCCCCTCGGTCATGTCCGGGTGGTCCCTGAGGAACGCCCGGGCGTTCTCGCGCCCCTGGCCGATCCGCTCCCCCTCGACGGAGTACCAGGCGCCGCTCTTCTCCACGACGCCCGCGGCGGCGCCGAGGTCGAGGACGTCGCCCTCCCGGGAGATCCCCTCGCCGTAGAGGATGTCGAACTCGGCTTCCCGGAACGGCGGCGCGAGCTTGTTCTTGACGACCTTGACGCGGGTCCTCGCCCCGACGACGTCGTCGTCCTTCTTGATCTGCGCGAGCCGGCGGATGTCCATCCGCACGGACGCGTAGAACTTGAGGGCGTTGCCCCCGGTCGTCGTCTCGGGGTTGCCGAACATGACGCCGATCTTCATCCGGATCTGGTTGATGAAGATGACCGCCGTCTGGGACTTGCTGATCGTCCCCGTGAGCTTCCGCAGGGCCTGGGACATGAGCCGCGCCTGGAGCCCCATGTGCGCGTCCCCCATCTCCCCCTCGATCTCCGCCTTCGGCACGAGGGCGGCGACGGAGTCGACGACGAGCACGTCGAGGGCGCCGCTGCGGACGAGCATCTCCGCGATCTCGAGGGCCTGCTCGCCCGTGTCCGGCTGGGAGATGAGGAGGTCGTCCGTGTTGAGCCCGAGCTTGCGCGCGTACGAGAGGTCGAGGGCGTGCTCGGCGTCGACGAAG
>JBLMYG010000054.1:0-3600 GCA_050258155.1 Acidithiobacillales bacterium | reverse complement strand
GCCCGAGAGGACGGGCGCCACCGCCGCGTCCGCGAAGACGCAGATTGTCATGCCGTTCGCCATCTGGTTCGCAATGTCGAGGAGGAGGTCGAGGTCGGCCTTCTTCCCCTCGCCGCCTACGACCCGCGTCAGCATCTTGCGGAGCCACGGCGTCCCCTCGCGGCACGGCGTGCACTGGCCGCACGACTCGTGAGCGAAGAACTTGGCGATGTTCGCGACGGCCTTCGGAATGTCGGCCGTCTCGTCCATCACGATGATGGCGGCCGAGCCGAACATCGACTTGGCCGCGGCGAGGCCGTCGAAATCCATGGGAACCCCGGCGATCTCGGCCGCCGTCAGCATCGGGGCCGACGCGCCGCCCGGGATGACCGCCTTCAGCTTCCGCCCGCCCCGGACCCCCCCGGCCAGGGCCAGGAGCCGCTCCCACGGGATCCCGATCGGAGCCTCGTAGACGCCCGGCTTCTCCACGTGGCCGGAGACGCAGAAGAGCTTCGGGCCGGTGTTCCGGTCGTTTCGACCGATCCCCTTGAACCAATCGGCCCCCCGCTCGACGATGTGCCGGACGCAGGCCAGAGTCTCCACGTTGTTCACGACGGTCGGGCAGCCCCAGACACCATGGACGGCCGGAAAGGGGGGCTTGATCCGCGGGTGGCCACGCTTCCCCTCGAGGCTCTCGATGAGGGCGGTCTCCTCGCCGCAGATGTAGGCACCGGCCCCGCGGTGGACGGTCACGTCGACGTCGATCCCGGAACCGAGAAGGTTCTTCCCGATCAGGCCGGCGGCCCCGGCCTCGGCGATCGCCTCGTTCAGGATCCGTGCCCCGTTCCACATCTCGCCCCGGATGTAGATGTAGGCGTGTCTCACCTCCAGGGCGAAGCTCGCGAGCAGGATCCCTTCGAGGACCTGATGCGGGTCTTCCTCCATCAGGACGCGGTCCTTGAAGGTGCCGGGCTCCGACTCGTCGGCGTTGCAGAGGAGATAGACCGGCTTGTCCCCGCGCTTCTCCTTCGGCGGCACGAAGGTCCACTTCATCCCGCAGGGGAAGCCGGCGCCGCCTCGTCCCCGGAGGCCGGAGGCCTTCACGACCTGGGTGACCTTCGCCGGGGTCCATTCGCCGGAGACGGAGCCCGCCAGCACCTTCTTCCAGGAGGCGTACCCGCCGTCGGCGACGTAGGTCTCGAGCTTCCGGCTGTCGGCCGTCCCGACGCGGGCCGTCAGGACGAGGGGGATCGGGTCGAGGCCGGCCATTTAGGGGAGCCCCTTCAGGAACTCGTCGAGCTTGTCCGGGGTCACGAAGAAGAAGTCCCCCTCGTTGACCTGAACCGCAGGGGCCTTGTCGCAGAGGGCGAGACACTCCACCTCGACGACGGTGTACCTTCCGTCGGGGGTCGTCTCGCCGGGCTTCAGGTTTCCGAGCTTCTTCCGGCAGGCGGCGTAGACCTCCTCCGCGCCTCTCAGGTGGCACGAGATCGACGTGCAGAACTGGATCAGATGCTTTCCGACGGGAGCCCGGTTGAACATGGTGTAGAAGGTGACGACGCCCCAGACGAATGCCGGAGAGAGGGAGAGGAGCGTGGCCACGTAATCGACGGCCTCGCGCGAGATCCAGCCGAACTCGTTCTGGGCGAGCCAGAGGGTCGGCAGGAGGGCGGCCTGCTTCGTCGGATAGCGCGGCAGGAGCCGGTCGAACGCCTCTTTCGCGGGGGCGGAGAACTCCACCGGGTGGCCGCACGAGCGGGCGCCGCGCTCCCCCGCGTGCGGGTTTCTGGGAAGCTCGCCGAGCGGAGTGTTCGCGCCGCCGCTCATGACCAGTCGAAGGCCCCCTTCTTCCAGAGGTAGATGTCGCCGAGAACGAGAAGGGCGAGGAACGGCATCATGGCCCAGAAGGCCGCCCCCCCGCCGTCGCGCAGGACGACGGCCCACGGATAGAAGAAAGCCGTGTCAACGTCGAACAGGATGAAGATCATCGCCACGATGAAGAACTTGATCGAGATCCTCTTCCGGCTGTCGTCCAGAAGCGGCATGCCGCTCTCGTACGGCATCAGCTTGCGGCGGGTCCTGACCCGGCGGCCGACGACTCTGTTGAGAAAGAGGAGGAGCAGCGCGATCGCGACCGCGGCGCTGAACATGATGAGGATGGGGAGGTATGGCTGAGACGTGCCCATGAAAAAGCTCGTGATACTTTTCACAAACGACGGGCGTTCGTCAACAACTTCTTGATGCCCGCAGGCGAATTCCTTCCCGCCGCCCTCGTCCCGGCGTATCGATGCGAATCAACCGTTGGAGGAGTCGTCAGAGGGATTCGTCCGCTCGTGCCGGACGTTCTCGTCGTCGACGACGGGAGCGAAGATCGGACGGCCGCGGTTGCCGCAGAGGCCGGAGCGCGCGTGCTCCGCCGCGGCAGCAACGGCGGGAAAGGAACGGCCCTTCGCGAGGGGCTCGACCGTCTGCTCCGCGAGCCCGTCACACACGTCGCCTTTCTCGACGCCGATGGACAGCACGATCCGGCGGACCTCGGCGCCCTCCTTGCAGCGGCGCGGGACGGGTCGGACTTCGTCATCGGCTCGCGCCTCGCGGGGCGGGCGGAGATGCCGGCGAGGAACTACTGGGCGAACACGATCGGCGACAGGGTCCTCTCGCGCCTGACCGGCCTCGTCGTGGAGGACGGGCAGTCGGGCTTCCGGGTGATCGAGGCGGGTCTTCTCCGGCGGCTCCGGCTCGTCTCCCGGCGGTTCGCCATCGAGAACGAGGTGCTCGTAAAGGCCGCGCCGCACGTGCGCCGGCTTGCAGTCGTTCCGGTCCGGACGATCTACGGCGTCGGACGAAGCCATTACCGGCCGCTCAGGGACACGTGGGTCACGGCATGGCTCACCGTCTGGTACAAGACGGTGGGGAGCGACTGATTTTCGGGGGGTGCGTGGCCGGTCTTCGCGGGTGAATCGCCGGGTTCGCACCCCCCGGGCCCCCCTGACACGATAATGACAAAGATGGGACTGAATCCGGTTCTGACAGTCGACGTCGAGGACTGGTTCCACGTTTGCGGACACCCCGGCTACGGTGATCCTTCCACGTGGGAAGCCCGCCCCTCGCGCGTGGAGGAAGGAGTCGAGCGGATCCTCTCGCTCCTCGCGCCGACCTCGTCGCGCGGGACCTTCTTCGTCCTCGGGTGGGTGGCCCGGCGCGCTCCGGGGCTCGTCCGGCGGATCGCCGCGGCGGGGCACGAGGTCGGCAGTCACGGCGATCTCCACCGCCGCGTCTTCGAGATGACGCTCGAGGAATTTCGCGAAGACGTCGTCAGGAGCCGCGACACGCTCCAGGAGATCCTGGGCCGCCGGGTGACGAGCCACCGGGCCGCGGAATGGTCGATGCGGGCCCCGGACAACCCTGCCCTCGCGGTCCTCGTGGAAGAGGGCTTCGCCGTCGACTCCTCTCTCGTCGACGCCCCGCCGGTCGGCGTTCCGGGAAATCCGGCGCGCCCCGTCGTCCTCCGGACGCCCTCGGGCCCGATCCTCGAGGTGCCGCCTCTCATGGGGACGTTCTTCCTGCGCCGCGCGATGTGGGGCGGAGGCGTCTGCATGAGGATGTCGCGATTCCGGCGGG